>CALXBW010000034.1 GCA_944386645.1 uncultured Clostridia bacterium
AATTGAAATAGCTATATTCTATTTTTTAAAATGGAGGAAACATTGATATGATAACTAATTTCACGCTTAAGAATAATTGTTTATTATAGTTGAAAATTGATCCATTTTATAAATACGTTTGACCCAGAACAAAGATTTCCTTTCATAGTTCTTAATTGATATGTTGTGAAATACTTAATATATGTCAATACTTGATATATCAATGCATTTTAGTATTGATATATATTAAGTATTTTACTAAAATTAGTAATGAATTTATGAAATAAAGTGGATCTATATTAATTATAAAATGGATCAATTTTCAACTAGTAAATACATTGAAACTCTGTCGGAGGTTACATTTACAATACTTGCTATATATTTATTACTTGCAAAGCAACTTCCTGTTTCATCACTTAAATATGAAATCATTGATAATACAATTTATTCTTTGTCAGATAATTCTTCATTCAATAAAATATTTAATGGTATCCATAGTCTTTTCAATTTGCTCATATAACTCTCCTTTCTTTTTTTCTAATTCACTCCACAATCGATTTTGTGACTTTTTTATTTACTTTTAATAAATTTTAAGGTCAAAAAAATAAACCATAAGATTTTGTTTCTTAAGGTTTATTTAATATTTGAAACATTTTTCTATATACTCATGTAACATTTCTCTTTAATAAATTTCTTTATCTCTTTTTCATCTCTTCCCTCATAATAAGGAATAAGTAAATCCTTAAATTCTTCTGTTAATTCTGCTGGAATTGCTATTATTCCTTTTCCTTTTGAAATCAAATAATGATTACTATAAATTACTGCTGTTCTTTTATTTCCATCTATAAATACTTGTTTTTTCATTGTATATAATAAAAGTTCGATTGCTCTGTCTATATCATCCAGTTCCTTACTAAAAATTTTTTCCAATTCTTCTTTTATTACACTTTCAATAGGCAAATCTGGTTTCCATGTTGTTCCACCTATTGTTACTGGTGTATTTCTTACTTTACCTGCTGTATAATAAAATCCTTCTTCTACCATTTTGTTTATTTCGCATAATAAAGCAAAATTTGTATCACTTAAAATAACATTTTTATTTAATATGAATTCCCAAGCATGTTTTAAATTTACTATTTTTAGTATATCTCCAGATGTCATATTATTTACTTTTCCACCTTCAATAATACTTTCTGTATCTGCAAATGTAGTTGCAACACCTTCTAATATAGCTTGTTTATAGATTGTATCTACTAAATGTCTTTTAGCAAAGTCTATATTTTGTTCTACTTTTTCTGATAATTCTTCTTCTGTATAATTTAATTGTTTTAGTTTTTTTGTTATCTCTCTTATTTGTTTTTTCAATTGTTTTGCTTTAATACTATTGTTTAGTACTAAATTATATAATTCATCTGAATATTCTCCAACATATTTTGTTAAAGCTACTCCATCTTCTCTATAATGTACATATATATATTTATTTGAATTATTTTCTCTTATTTCTACTGATCCATATGCAAGTGATTGTAATTCATGTTCAAGAACCTGTTTACTTTGAAGAAGATTCATAATTTCAATTTTTTCTTCCATGATTTTCCTCCTTATAAATGTGAAACATTTTCGCTTAATTTATTTGATTTTGTTTCACATTTTTATTATATCATAAATTTTAAAAAATGTGAAACTTTTTTTGTATTTTTTCTCTAATTTGTTTCACATTTTTTAAAATTTGTTGTATTATTTTGATTTTTATCACTAATTTTGTATCAATAAGGTGTGTTTTTAAATACTTTTGATACAAAATTAATAACAATATGTATTTTTAAGAGTATCAATATTTTTCAAAAACTGGTGTTAACAACAACACTCATGTGTGTATTGTCCACCATTTTCTCTAACTCCTGGCAAATATGCTTTTATATATCCTGGTTCTATATCACTTTTTTCAAAAGCTGGTGTTAATAATTTTATAATCTCATTTTCTCTATCAACTAAATTCTTATCTAAATAATCCATTGAAATATATTTTTTATCATTATCTCCTCCGCCAGATATAACAGACCAACTTTGTGCAATATTATCTATTCTTCCCTCTTCATTTTCTGCACTACCTATCCATTTTCCATCATCTGTGAAAGCTCTTCTAAACCATCTTCCATCCCAACATTTTTCATTAATATTTTTCTTTAATTCCTTATTTATCTCTTCAAATTTATTTGCTAATCCATTATCTTCTTTTAATCTACAAATAGGAATAAATTTATTTAATATATCATATAAGAAAAATCCAAGCCATACGCTCTCTCCTCTACCTTTGTTTCCTACAGTACTAAATCCATCATTCCAATCACCTGAACCTATTTTGGGAATGCCATGTTCACCAAAATTAATACCCTTTTCTAATGCTTTTAAACAATGCTTATATATACTTTCTTTTATCTGTGTAGCAGGGTGAATATCATAGTTTTCATCTGTATTTTCATCTAAAATATTTCCTGTTATATATGGTATCTCTTCATCTAATATACTATAATCTCCAGTTGTATTTATATATTCACATGTCATATACACAAGCCATAATAAATCATCTGAAAATTTTGTTCTAATTCCTTTTTTAGTTTCTTCGTGCCACCAATGTTCTACATCTCCTTCTATAAATTGGTGCGCAGCATGTTTTAATATTTGATTTTTCATAAAATTAATATCTATATATTTTAGTCCTAAAGTATCTTGCAGTTGATCTCTAAATCCGTATGCACCACCAGATTGATAGAATCCTGTTCTTGCCCATAATCTACATGCTATAGTTTGGTATTGTGCCCAACCATTTAACATTATATTTATTGATTCTATAGGTGTGTCAACTTGTATATTATTTAGCATATCGTACCAAAACTTTTTAGTCTCTGATAATTCTCTTCTACATTCTAAAATATTTCTATATTTTTTCACTTTATTTCTTATTTCATTTGCATTATTTTCTTGTCCAATTACTAAGCTTATTTCCTTTGATTCGAATTGTTCTAATTCAATACTAATCTCAATTGCAACACAAGCTGTCTGTCCAACACTATTAATATTATTATCTAATCTTATTTTATTTAATCCATCTGGGTTTGTTACTCCTCCTCCACCCATAAAAGATTTTTTATTAGATGTATATGATTGAATTTTTTCACTTGATGTTACATACATAATATTATCTACAAATTCATTTGTATAAACATTTTTAATTTGGATATTATTATTTGCTTCATCATATTTCATATCAATAAAATCATTTGTTTTTAATTCATCTTCTCCTAATACAGGTTTTATATAATATACCAATTTAATATTTTTCTTAAATGCATCTACATTTTTTAATCTAATAATATTAATTTTTGCTCTATCTTCTTTTGGCACAAAAATTTCTGTTTCTTGTACAATCCCATCACTATTATGATTATATCTTGCATATCCAAAGCCATAAATAATAATATAATCATTATCATCTGGTATTGGATTAAAACCTAGTGACCATATTTTATTATTATCCATATCTTTTAAATAGACAATCTCTGATGGAATATCAGTTACTGGATTATTAGTCCACGATGTCAATCTATTTAATCTACTATTTTGATTCCATGTATATCCTCCCATACTTTCAGTTACTAATGTACCAAAATTAGGATTACTTAATATATGGCTCCAAACTGTAGGTAATTTATTTTCTTTGTTTATCCTTATAATATATTCTTTGCCATCATTTGAAAATCCACCATATTCATTGTAATATTTCAAATTATCTGGATCAAAATGTATAGACATTCTATCATTTTCTATATTATTCACTATTTTTGAATTATCATCATCTATATTTTTTATATTTTTCAAATAATCTTCTTCCATGTTTTGAATTATATTTTCTATATTTCCTTCATGTGCATCCATAACTAAATTTGCTCTGAATATAAATACATTTTCATCTTCAATATCTGATTTATTTATTATAAATATTCCACCATTCGTATTTTTTAAATAACTTAATTGTCTATTATTTATTTCCGCTTCTATAGCTTGCTCTAAATATTTCTCATACACATTTTCTTCTTCATTTAAAATTATAAAATCAATCTTCATATTTTTTATTCTAAAATACTCATATGCTTTTAATAAATCTTTTAAAACATCTACATCATTTTCATATTTTATTTTTAGTAACATTATTGGTATATCACCTGATATTCCATATTTCCATAAATCAGATTGAGAATATCCATTCTTCTTCATTTTATTAATATATAATTTTTTTGTTGGATTTTGAAAAATAACATATGATAATATTTTTTGAAAAACTTCAATTTCTTTACCTTTAATACCTAAATATCTATTTTCCTCTTCAACTTTTACCTTTGATAATTCAAATGTTCTAGCTATATTTTCCTCATTTGTATATTTTTCTATACTTTTCTTAACCTTTTCTTCATCATTTTCTACAGTTATAATTAAATTTAGTGATATTTTTTCTCCAGGTTTTATTTTTATTGTTCTACGTAATGCTACAATCGGATTTGTTACATTTCCTATAACCTTTGAAAATGGTATAGATTTTTCAATCATACTTGGTATACCAATATTTCCTCTTTCAAATAATCTTTGCTTATCTATTTCAAATTCTAATTCTCCAATTGTTTCATTTTCAGTATATAAATTCACTCCTAAAAATATATCTTTAGAATTCCCTCTTTTATTTCTTTTTATTAAAATTGAATTCGTATCATTTAAATAATCATATTTCAAAAATAAATTATTAAAAGCTGGATGAGAAAATTCTTGCTCTTTAGTAGAAATGACCGGTTCAAACACAGAGCTCACTTCTATTGTTTCTTCTATACTACCATTATTTTTTAATTCTAATCTTCTTATTTCTACTGGTTCATCTGGAGATATAACTATTTTTGTTGTAGTTTCTATATTTTCGTCATTTCGTATAAACTTACTAGAGTCTGGCGTAAAATGAATAGAAAATTTATCTGCTGTTTCTACATCTAATGATGTCCAAATTTTCTTTGTTCTTATATTTTTTAAATAAAAAAATATTCCTTGTTTATAATCATCTGTTTCTTTATATCTATTTATCATTAAATTATTATACTGACTATATCCTTCTCCATTTTCTTTAATACATACAAGATAATCATTACTTGAAAAAACATTTGAATTATTCAAATTTCTCTTTAATTTAGTAATAACTCTTTCTGAATATTGTTCATAATCTTTAACTCTTAATTTTTCAACTTTTTCTTTTTTTTCTTTTGTTATAACAACATCTGTAGGCATTCTTTCTTGCAATAAAACATCTATTGCTTGTATTTCTGGGTTTTTCATAAATCTATTTTGTAATACATTATTATTAATTAAATTATTAATGGAAAGTAAAATTAATCCTTGATGGTGAGCCATATATGTTTTCACTGGTGCATATTTTTCTCCATATGGTAATCTATCTGGTGTAAAATCTATTGCTTCATAAAATCCATATTCATTATACATCCCCTTATCTTCTAGTTCTTTTAAATTTTTTATTACTTCTTTTGGTTCTTCTGTTATTGCAAGTATACTAGCATATGGCGAAATATTTAATTCATCTGCTAAACCTCTTTTTAGTCCAAGCCAAGGTATTCCAAAAGCTTTATATTGATAATTCGAATTTAAATCCTTTAAATTAAAAGCTGATTCTGATATTCCCCATGGTACCTCTAGCCTTTTACTATACTCTCTTTGACTCATTATTAAAAATTTACAAGATTCATCTAATAAACTTCCTGGATATTTTCTAATATTAATATTTGGCATTAAATATTCAAATGCTGTACCTGACCACGAAATTAACCCCTTATAACCATTTAAACTTGTTAAAGTTCTACTTAAATTATTCCAATGTTTTGCTGGAACATCCTTTTTAGCTATTGCTATTAAACTTGCTTGTCTAGCTTCAGAAGCCAATAAATCATAATATGAATCTGTTATAGAATTATCTTCAACATTAAAACCTATAGAAAAAATTCCTTTTTCTTCATCATATAAAACAGAAAAATCTGTATCATCTATTATTTTATCTATATCACCTAAGATATTTTCTAAGTTTCCATATGAATTTTCTTGTATTTTATTTTTTATAACACTTTTTATAAATTGTTTTAAAGTAAATAAATATCCTACAAAATTTCCACTATCTACTGTAGAAATATACCTTGGATATAATGGTTTTAAAGTATTTATATTATACCAATTATATAAATGTCCATTCCACTTAGGTAATTTTTTTATAGTTTCCATTGATTTTTCTATCATAGAAATTGCATTTTTTAAATTAATATATCCTAAATCAAAAGCAGACACTATAGCAAGTAAACCTAACCCAATATTTGTTGACGATGTTCTATTTACTATATATCCAATTCTATCTTCCTGATAATTATCTGGAGGTAAAAAATTATTTTCCTCATTCATATATTTTGCAAAAAAGTTCCATGTTCTTTTTCCAATTTCCATGACATATTTATTTTCTTCATTTGTTAATTCATCTTTCTTTAATACTATTTGTTTACTAATATAATACGCAATACCTGGACCTATAATCCATAATATACCTAATATAAGTAATATAGTTTTTAATAACATATTGTTTACATATATAGCTGAAATTATTGTTAACAAACCAATAATTATATTAAAAATCATATCACTTAAATATGACATTAAATTAGTTTTTGAGCTTTTTTCTGCTTGTTCAGACGTTGTCCATTCTAATAATTTCTTATGTGATATTTTATCTCTATATACTGCTTTTATAATTGCATTTAAAGAAATATATGCTTTGTTTGGTAAACAAGATAAATTTATAATTCCTGCAATAAAACTCCATTTTATTCCTGTAACAATAGGTGTAAAATATTTTTGTTTAGATACATCTTCTTTTTTTAAAATTATATCTACAATAGTTGGAATAAAAATAGCCAGTAATAAAAGTAATATTAATCCACTTGAATTAAAATCATATATATAATTTAATAAAATTAATAATAAAATATCAACAATCAAAAAAATCTCTACAAAACTTCTTCTTAAATTATCAAGGATTTTATATTTTGATATCTTATTTAACGGATTTATTTTACTATTCCCTTGTGCTTCTTTAACATTTTTCTTAAGCCAATCTGCTATTTGCCAATCTCCTCTTATCCATCTATGAAGCCTTTTCATGCTACTATTGTATTTTGCTGGATATCCATCAAGTAACATTATATCTGATACTAATCCACATCTTAAATAATTCCCTTCTAATAAATCATGGCTAAGAACTTTGTTTTCCGGTATTTGATTATATAATACTTTATTAAAAATATTTAAATCATATATTCCCTTTCCTGTAAATATACCTTCATCAAAATTATCTTGATATAAATCTGAAATAGCATTTGTATATAAATCTGTACCTGGCAATCCCGCGAAAATTCTAGTAAATATCGACTTATTTGCTGATTCTAAATCTATACCAACCCTTGGTTGCATTATTCCATATCCATCTACAACTATTTTTTTATTTTTATCTATGATTGGCTTATTAAGCACATGAGCCATTGCTCCAATTAATTCTAATCCTGAATTTAGTACTAATTCTGTATCTGCATCTAATGTTATTATATATTTTATTTCAGGTATTTTTTTATCTTGATTTGCTAATTTCCATATTTCTATAGTATTTGTTCTAAATATATCTTTTTCCTTACCTGCCAAATAATTATTAAATTGAGTTAATAATCCTCTTTTTCTTTCCCAACCTAAATAACTTCCCTCTGAATCACTCCATGTTCTATTTCTATATAAGAAATTAAATTTAGGAAATTTTTCATCTGTATATTTCTTATTTAGTTTCTTTACTTCTTCTATTCCTAAGTTTATAATTCTAGTATCTATCTCTTCTACTTTCTTCTCACTAGATGAACAATCTCCTAATAATGTAAAATAAATATTTTTAGATTTATTTGCAATATAATAAACCTCTAATTTTTTTATTAATTTTCTTACTTTTTTCTCACTATCAATAATAGTTGGAATAACAACCATTGTTGCAAATTCTTTTGGTACACCTTCTGAAAAATCTAATTTTGGTATTAATTTTGCTTTAACAGTTTTACTTAATATAGTGTTAACTACTTTTATAACTAATTCCAATACAGGAATATAGAAAATTATACCTATCAAAATTGATACCCATAAAACATCAATATTATAATAAATATATAGTCCAATTATAATTGAAAATATTGCTGATAATCCCCATGTATAAAAAATATACATATTTATTTTCTTATCTACAGGCATTCTTTTCTTTTCGTATAACAACACTTTCATAAGGTCTTTTTCACCATTAGACACTAAATAATATCCTATATGTGATCTTTTCTCTTTATATTCACTCTCATCCTCAAAAGTTGCTGAGTTTGCTAATTCTAAAGCTTTAGAAGCAATATATATTTCTGATATCTTTGTCTTTTTAGAAATTTCTTTTATTTTATTTCTGTAATAATTCTTACTTTTATAATCCATTTTTGAATATACATTTATTGGGTCATGTCTTAATATATCTTCAACTCCATTTATATGTTCGAATATCTCTAAAAAATTTATTCTCTGTAATTTTTTTATACTCTTTATTCCATTACCTATAGCTACTTTTTTAACAGCAATATCAAAATGTTCTTTTTTTATCACTTCTGATACAGTTGTGCCCATCTTTTTTACTTCTTCTTCTAATACATTCATATAACTAATAGCTTTTCTACCTAATCGTTTTAATCTATATGCCATATATTCTATAAATGGATACTTCATATCAACAAAACTTAAACTTTCCACGTTACTATCTTGTTTCACATTAAATGAAGATATTTCTTTATTTTCTACTAATCTTTCAACTATATTTTCAACTTTATATTTTTGAATTTGAGACAATAATATCTTTTCACAAACTTGCCTTATGTTTTCAATTATAGCTATTTGTAAAAACAGTCCTACATTCCATATCTCTTCCATGTTTAATGTTTTCTTTCTTTGATATGCCTGTAAAAATATTTCTAAATTATTACTATCTATTTTTCCATCTGTATATGCAATTATTTCATTAGATAAAACATAAATTCTAGCATATCCATCATAAATTCCACCCTGTATGCCTAATAAATTTCTATACTTTTCTTCTGTTAAATCCTTCTCTATTGCCTTTACTGATTCTTCAATTATATAATAATTATCTAATAACCATTCACCTGCAGGATGTATGTTTACACCATCTTTTATATTTACATTTAAAAAATTATATGTTTTTGTTATAAATTTAAAATTATCTTTTAATCTAGGTATAGGATAAGTATTTTTATCAGAATATTTTTTTAATACATGATCTGATGCAACCTTTTCTAAGTAATTTTCTAATTGATTTTTATCTAGAACTGCACCTTTTATGCTTAAAAATTTTATATTATTCAAACTTGCCACTCCTTAACTAAATCTTTGTCTCAATTTTTTAGATTTAGTTTTTCCAAGTAGTGTCTTTTTTATTCAATTTTTATATATTGTATACATGTTTGTTTAAAACTTAAAAAAAACTAAATATCTATTTTTATATTGTAATTTTATTCAAAATGTGTTACCATAATTATGTTAAATGATTAGCAACTTAAAAAATATTTTTTTTAGGCAACAGGAGGAATGCAAAATGAAAGCTTATATTATGGAAAAAGTTAGGAAATTAAGAAGAATGGTTAGTGAAGAAAATCCAATTAAAAAAAATATTGATTTTTTAAAGGTAGTAGGGCATGAAAATTATCGGCATTCAATGGATTCTTTAGATAAGGCAAGTGAAAAATTAAATAAAACTTGTATGGAAGCTAAACAAATTATTGAAATTCAATGGTGGAGAATCATAAAAGATGAAACATTAGATGAAAATTCCAAAAAACTAATAGTAAAAGAATTAAATGAATGCAAAGAAAAAAATCAAAAATCACTAAAAGATTTTGAAGAAGAAATTGACAATATGATTAATATTATTAACTCTAAATAAGTAATTAGAAACTATTTAATTTTTTTGAATAGAAATTGTCGATTTCATTATATTTTATTTTCTTCCTATAATGACATAACCTAGTGTATATGTTGTTATCACTTTAAGTATGAACTAAGTGAAATAATCACTTAGTTCATACTTAATTTTTAATATTATCATTTTCAATTTCTAATATTAATTGCTCCTCTATAATTTTATCTGTATTAGTATTAAATAAAAAATTACATTTATTTAATACTTTTTGTTGCAAATGATATGAATCACAGTGTTTGCTGTGTCCAAGCCACGAATTAATTTGTTGCATTGTTTTAGGTAAATCAAGTTTATTCTGATAGTATAAATGATTCCAAAACTTAACATTACTTTTTATTTTTTTCTTACTAGAAAGTCGTAACAATTTATGTGTTGTAAAAGCTCTAAATCCACAATAATTTACTCCCATTTTATCAGGATAATATTTTGATTTAGCATTTAATTCAAGTTGTAAATTTTTATGTAGAAACTCTTCTATCATTTGTTTGACATATATACATTCTTTTTTAGTTTTTAAAATCAAAATAAAGTCATCCATATATCTTCCGATAATATTTTATTTTTAGAGTTCGCTTTATATATTGGTCTAATTGGTTTAAGTAAATATTTGCAAAATATTGTGATGTATAGTTACCAATAGGAATACCAACTTTCATATCTCCTGGTCTAGAGTCAAATATAATTGTTTTAGTGAAATTAAGTAGCATTTTATCATTTATGTATTTTTTTAAAATATTAAATAATATATATGGATTTATACTATCAAAAAATTTTTTTATATCACATTTTAATATCCAAAATGCCCCATTATTTCTTTTATAAATTTGCATTAGATGTTGTATGTAATTTACAGAACGATGAGTACCCTTTTTAGGAAGACATGCAAAACTACCATAAATAAATTTAGGAAGAATATAGGGTTTTATAAATTCTTCAACATACCACTGATGAACAACTCTATCTTTGTATGGAAGTGATTGAATAATCCTTTTCTTTGGTTCATATACAACAAATGAATAATAATTTCCTACTTTATATGTTCCATTTTTTATTGAATTTAAAATGTTAGTAATATTATTTTCTAAATTAAGTTCAAATAAAATTATTTCTTTTTTTGATGTCTTTTGTCTTTTAGCTCTATAATGTGCTTCTAATAATTTTTGAAATGTTAAATTTTTTATGAAACAATTTTTTATTTTTTTAGGCAAGAGTTAATCCACCCACCTAACATATTTGAGATATCTGTAATAATTTTACTCCAAGCTTCATAATTTTGTTGAGTTATATAATGATATTTATTAGATAATCTAACATACACTTTAAATAATGCTAGATGAACATCTAGCTCATGCAAATATTTTAATTTTTCATTTTTTTTGTAAGATTTAATTGCATACATTATAAATTTAAAACCTGTATATAGTGATTGTTTAATTTCTTTTACTAATGCAAATGTTTCACTTTTTGGATATTTTCTAACAATATCATTTGTATAATAAATTAAATCCAGATATCTCTTATAAATAGTTAAATCAGTTTGTTCAGACATTTTAAATCCCCTTCTCTATTATTTTTTTAGATTTATCTTTAAAAATTTCTAATAATGAATATGCTTCTTTTATAGAAATATCATCAATATTAATTTTAGCTATCTCTTCTAACAATTCTTTAATATTTTTATTTATCTCAAATTCATTTGGTGTAAAAATTTCATTAGGTTTAGAAATATCAATAATTTTAATATTGTAAGAAGTTCGTGAAAGTATTTGCATATATTTATCTAATGAATTATATGGAAATCCACATTTTAATACAGTAGGACTTAAATTTGATAATTTTAAGTTCAATTTATTAGAAATTAATATGGCATCTTCATTTAAAAAATTATAAAATAAACCCACTTTAAATAAATATAAAGTATCAGGATCTTGTTTTTTTAGAGTAGTATACATTCCGAAATAATTTGCTCATAATTCACCTCCCCTATAGTAGTCTAAAATAAAAAAACAATGCTTTGATTATATACCAGAAAAATACAATTAACAACAATAAAAAATAAAATTTGTAAATATTAGATTTCAGGGATAACTTTATTTTCACGGGAAAATTTTTATTATAAAATTATTATATTTTATCCTTTATTTTTTTGTAACATTTATGAACCATTGATTTACTTTTGAAAATATAATATTGTAGTTTTAATTTTACTATGATTGTGAATCAAAAAATTTTTATAAGATTTCCTATACAACAAGAAAAGTGAATATAACGAAATCGAAGATTTCTATATCCACTTTTCTTATTTATAATTTTGGACATTCGCAATAACACTACTAGAACAAAATTACTATTTATGTGTTTATGTTATAGAAACAGTGCCTATAACAATGGAATTAGACTTCTTTGATACATATTCTGATGTACATAAAAATAAGTTTGAACTCTCGGTAAAATCCTTAAACTCTACCCATCTGGAACAGAAACCCTAAATTTCTTTGTGTATCAGAGTGCTACTCGACTACGAACACAGCTCGGCTCGTTCAATTGTTATTGTCATTACCATTATTGTCGGCTAAAGCAAACACGCCAGCTTGGCTATTTCAATTCCAATTAGCACCTCGAATGAAGAATGGCTCATTCGAATTCGTGTCTTCGTCCATTACAGTCTAATCCCAAATTTTTTATATGATATATAGATTTAATATCTTTGTGCAATTTCACACATATATGGATATAAAAAATCTTACAATTAATTATATCCTATTTTCTTACATTATAATAAAACAGATTTTAAAAAACAAGCACTTACAGAAAAATTCTTAAAAATCTGTATGTGCTCTAATTACTAAAACTAAAAATTATTATAAAAATTATAATTACTATCTATACTTTTAAAATCTATATAATCTACATCCATTTTTTATATTTATATATTTAAATAATGTATCTCATACTTATCTTCCAATATAATCTTTATTTACATATATATCTAAATCGATATTGGAAAATTTACACACTAGATTTGACAAGCTCTTTTTGCAATCTATATTTTATACACTGGATAATACACCATCGTTATTTTCTCCCGTATTTCAGCACATTTGCAATTTAAACTATGTGCCGAAGAAAGGGAAAACTAAGAACAAGGAAATTAAAGTGCTACTCGACTACGAACACAGCTCGGCTCGTCCAAATGTTACCGCCAACACCACTACTGTCGGCTAAAGCAAACACGCCAGCTAGGCT
>CALXBW010000035.1 GCA_944386645.1 uncultured Clostridia bacterium
AAGATTGGATAAAAGAAATAGAAGAAAATGTAAGAAAAAATAGAACGAGAAAAGATAGTTTTGTAGCAACAGAAAAAGCAAAAGAAGGAGTTGGAATACAAAAAGGACATATAGGAAATAAATTTATGAATAAAATATTAAAATGCAGAGATATAAGCGAATTAAGATTAAGTTATTAATTTGTTTATTAAGTGAGCAAAAAAATAAGTAAAGTGTTGAAAACAATAGCATTTAAAGGATTAGAAAAAAAGATAAAAAAATTGCCTACATTTACTTGACACATACGAGGATAGGGTTTTGATGTTGGAGTAATTGTAAAATTAAATGTAAAATGATAAAATTAGTTATAATAGTAAATTTATTAGAAATGAGGTTATTGTTTATGACAGACATCAAATGGGTAAGAGCAGATATGAATTTGAATTTTATAGATGAAAATAAAGAAAATAATATTATAGAAGTAAAAAATAGTGGAAAATTAGAAAAAGATTTTTATCAGTATGCTGAAAAATTCTATAATGCAGCAGAATGTATAATTTATTATTTGCTCGAAGAAGCTTCTAAAAAACAAGATATAGCGAAACTCGACATATGGTATTTGCCAATGATATTTTTATATAGACAAAGTATAGAATTATTATTGAAAGCAATAATCTTAAAGATAATAACAGATAATAAAGAAGGAAAAGAATGTGTTAAGGGAATTAGTCATAATCTAAAAAAAGCTTTTGAAAAAATTATAGAAAAGAAAGAAATTATACTTAATTCTAATGAAAATGGTAAATGGTTAATGAAATATTTATCAGATATTACTAATATAGATATAGAATCAGATATGTTTAGATATCCTTTTTCAAATGGTCTAAAGGTATTATTCGAAAGACAAACTCATATTTCATTAGAAGCAACTAAGATAAATATGAAAAAAGCATATAATATTATAAAAAAAATATATAATAATGGAGATTTACCAAAAGATGAATATAGTGGAGATTTACCACAATTAGTAGTAGAGGGTGGAGAATATTTTAGGCAAAGTGTTATGGGGTATAAATTTGCAAAATACTCATACTATCCATATTATGAATCATATGAACAAACAGCAAAATTTATAAAAGAAATAATTATAAAACAAAATAAGAAAGACCTATTTATTCCAATGTGTTATTTATATAGGAATGCTATTGAACTTGGACTAAAGAGAATTATTATTGAAGATAGTCATATTCAAAAATATGAAGCACTAAAAAAAATAAAGAAAAAAAAGCATAGTATTCAATATCTTTGGAATGCTATTAAAGAAGAAGTTAAAGAATATGGCAAGAAATTTGAAGGAGATACTACTATAGATATAGTAGAAAACTATATAAAATCTTTTCATGAACTTGATTCAAAATCAGACTTATTTAGGTATCCTTGTAATAAAAATATGGAATCTTATTTTTTGGAAACAAAAAAATTTGATATAGAAAATATAGCATCTTGTTTTGAAGAATTATGCACTTTTTTAGATTCAGTAGATATAAGTTTAAATTTAATACTCGAATATGAAAAAGAGATGGAAAGCTATTTTAGTTATTAAAAAAACACTTTGGTTTTAAAGTGTTTTTTTGTTGCGAAGGAGGTACTATTTGAATAAAAAAGAAATAGAGCAAATATTAGAAAATAAAACATTATTAAATATTTTAACTCCAATAGGAGGAATAGAATATAAGAAAAATTACATACGAATAGGAGATTATTACGGTCGAGTATATGTAGTAACAAAATATCCGCAAAAAGTAAAAGTGGGATGGTTAGAAGATATTGCAAACATATCAAATACAATATGTTGTTTAAATATTTCTCCAACAGATAAAGAATCTCTGATGAATAATATAAGTAGAGGAATAAGGCAGAATGAAGCACAAATAGATAGCATAACAGATGAAATTCAAAGGCAAAGAACAGAAAGAGAAATAATAGATGGACAAGATTTAATTAAAAAAATTGATATGAATGGAGAAACAGTTGTATATGTTACAATAGCAATAATGGTAATAGCAGAAGATGAAGAAGAATTAAAACAAAGATCAAAAAATGTATTAACAAGACTTACAAGTATGCAAATGAATGGGCGATTATTAACTAATTTGAGTAGAAATTCAATGAAGTTAATGTCGCCTTTTTCTATTACAGATCCAATAATTAAAAGTATTGCAGATAGAAATATGCTAGAAAGCACATGGATAGGGGGTCTCCCTTTTTCAAGTTCAGGATTTAATGATGGAGTTAAATACTATTTTGCTAGAGATACAAAAGGTGGAATTGTAATACTGGACTTATGGAAAAGAGGAGGAGATAGGACAAATTCAAATGTTGTAATAATGGGGACGGCAGGTGTAGGAAAATCAACTGTAGCAAAGCATTTAATATTAAATGAATATATGACAAATACAAAAGTGATTTTAATAGATCCAGAAAGAGAATATAAAGATATGACAGAAAAGCTTGAAGAAAAATGGATAGACATAGGAAGTGGTAAAGGAGGAATTATAAATCCATTACAAATAAAAGCAATTCCATTAGATGACGAAGATGATTTTGAAAGTAGCAAAAAAGGGATGGGAGCAATGGCTTTACATTTTCAAACTTTAAGAACATTTTTCAAATTGTTATATCCGGAATTAAATTCTATAGAACTTGCAACTTTAGAGGAAGTATTAGAAGAATTATATAAAAGATTTAAAATTACTTGGGAAACAGATATAACAGAAATTCCTAACAATAAATTTCCTATAATGACAGATTTATATAATTTATTGGTAGAAAAAATAAAAGTAGTAAAAGACGAGGATAAACAAAAAGTATTTGATAAATTAAGAAGTTTAATACGAGGAATAACATTAGGAGCTGAAAAGAATCTTTTTAATGGTTATACATCAATAAATGACAATGCAAGAGTGGTATGTTTTGATACTTTTAATCTTCAAAATGCTTCTGAAAGAATAAAAAAAGCACAATATTTTAATATACTAGCTTATTGTTGGGAAATTATGAGTAGAGATAAAGAAGAAAAAACAATGCTAGTATGTGATGAAGCATATTTATTAATAGACCCTAAAGTACCTCAAACTATGATATTTTTAAGAAATGTTGCAAAAAGATGTAGAAAATATGAGGGTAGTTTAGTTACAATTTCACATTCTATTGTAGATTTTTTAGATGAATCAGTAAAGATGTATGGACAAGCTATATTAGATATGGCAACATATAAAATTTTAATGGGTACAGATGGAAAGAACTTAGAAGAATCAACAGAACTTTTTAAACTAAGTGAAAGACAAGCAGAATTTTTATATAAGAAGAAAAGAGGTTTAGCATTATTTATTATTGGATCAAACAGGATATTTGTAAGATTTGATATTTTTCCTATCGAGTTTGAGTATTTTGGTAAAGGTGGTGGTCGATAATGGCAATAAATCCATATATAGTACAAATTGTTACTAGTCAAGTATTAAATGAAGAAAATAGACAAAGATTAATTATAGGAACTATTACTATTATTGTTATTGTAATTTTAATAATTCTTATTCCACTTTTTGCAATTACTTCTACTACTGATGAAATAAAAAGTTTTTTTGAATTTGGAGAAGATGGACAGGCTTTAGATGGTTCATATTATTCATTAATTGAATTGAATAATATTTATGCTCATACTTTAACTGTTGGAGAATTAGAATATAATGGAACATTTCCTATGCCAGTTCAAAATGCTATTGTTACAAGTGAATTTGGGTCAAGGATTCATCATGTAACGGGAAAACAAAGTTTTCATACAGGAATTGATTTAGCAGGAGTATGGCATTCAAATATTATAGCAGTAGAAAAAGGTACTATAGTATTTGCAGGAATTAGGACAGGATATGGAAATTGTGTAGAAATACAACATATTACCAATGGTGGAACAATTTATTATACATTCTATGCTCACTTAGCTAGAATTGATATTATAGAAGGGCAAGAAATACAGCAAGGTACAATTATTGGAATTCAAGGTGGTGATCCAAAAAAAGATCCCAACCCTGGATATAGTACAGGATCGCATTTGCATTTTGAAATAAGGATGTCACTTAATGGAGACTATTTAAATCCTAAAGAATATTTATATGGAAATAGGGAGGTGTGAATTGATAACATATATATATACTACAGAGAAAAAATATAATATAATTTATGCTGATCCTCCTTGGAAATACAAAGCTTGGAGAAATGGTTCAGGAATAGCTGAAAAACATTATCCAACAATGGATATTAAAGATATAATTAATATGAAGGATACAATCAAACAAATTTCAGATCGTGATTGTATTCTTTTTTTATGGGTTACTTTTCCTTGTCTATTAGAAGGTTTAAAAACGATGAAAGAATGGGGGGGTAAGTATAAAACTTGTGGTTTTAATTGGGTAAAACGAAATAAGAAAAGTGATACTTGGTTTTTTGGAATGGGTTACTGGACTAGAGCAAATTCAGAGCTTTGCCTAATTGGAACAAAAGGAACAATAAAAAGAAAATCTAATAGAGTATCACAAATTATAGATACACATATAGAAGAACATAGTAAAAAGCCAGACATAGTGAGAGATAAGATAATTGAACTTGTTGGAGATATGCCTAGAATTGAACTGTTTGCTAGGCAGACTGTTGATGGATGGGATTATTGGGGTAATGAAGTTTAGATTGTTGAAATATAGTCAAAAAAGTTATATTATAAATAATATTAAATAAAATAAGATATAATAATTTATGAAATCAGAAATATATTAAATTCTAAATTAATAATAACAAAGAGAAAGAGTGAATATAAAGTAATGTTACCAAGACAAGAAAATTTATCTAAAATACGAAAATATTTAAGAGAAATAGAAGCAGATGTAGAAGTAAATAATTATTGCAGTTTTTATGATATAAATATAATTTCTGAAAACTTTTGCAAAGACTTATTAAATATAACTTTTGATTTAAAGTTAGAAAATGTAAATTTATTTAAGAATAATGAAAAAGCTATTGATTTGGCAGATAACGAAAATGGAATAGCAATACAAGTAACTTCAGAAAAAACAATGAAAAAAGTAAAACATACATTTAATGAATATATAGATGAAGGATTGGATAAAATTTATCCCAAATTATACATAGTTACACTAGTAAGATATAATCCATCAATTAGTAATTACGTGTATAAAGGAAATAATTTTAGTATAAAAGATAATGTTTTGGACTATAGAAACTATATAAGGCTATTATCAAATAAATATGATAATAGTAAATACATGCAAATTTTAAATTTTTTAGATAATGAATTAAAAACTGATAGTTCATCACAAATAGATAAATATATAGAAAAATTAGAATTTAAAACTAATAAAGATTTAAGAGATGCAATAGTAGGTAATAGATTGTATCCATATAATGTAAAAAGTTGCCCAGAACTACCAGCAGTTAATAAAATAGAAGAAAAATTAGAGGAACAAAATTATTGTATCATTTCAGGTGAAGCAGGTTGTGGAAAATCAATAACTGCATATCAAGTTGGTTATAGATATTTTTTAAAAGGGTGGAATGTATATAGATATTTAAATAATAATAAAATATTAGAATATGAGATAATTAAATCTTTACCAGTAAAAACAATGATAATAATAGATGATGCACAAATAATAGATAATTTTCAGATTGATAGAGTTATAAGTAATGTAAATGATAATTTAAAAATTGTAATAACAGTAACAGATAGTTTAAAGTTTAATGACGAATCAACTACATACATATCAAATAAAGATTCTGTAAAAAAATTAGCAGAAGAGTATTTAAAAAGAAAAAAGGAAATATATCCAATAGTCGAAAAATTAGATGATTGGATAAAAGACTCATATGGAAGTGAAACATTAGAGAGTAGGATAGAGAGTGCATCAAAAGCTACTACGCCATGGTTATTTAATTTTGTGTTAAGAGGTGGATGGAACAAAGCTAGAGAGGATTTTAAGAGGGTAAGTGAAAGAAATGAATCAGATAAATTATTAATTATATTAGCTATTTTACAAATCATTTATTTAGATAGAGCTATTTCAAAAATAGAATTAATGAAAAAATGTGAACTATGGGAAAAAGATAATGAATGGTTTGAAAACAATATGAAATATTTAATAGATAGTCAAATTATTATTGAAGAATATGGAAAATATAGATGTGCTCACATTAGATATTCAATTATATTCTTAAACTCTTTTATAAATAATTCAGATAAAGAAGATTTAGATATATTAGTATGTTATTTAAGAGATATTTTAGAAGATACTAGATATCCGTTGCAAGGAATATATTGGCTATTAGATAATATAGATTCATGGAATAAAGGAGATTATATTAGAAAAAACTTAATAGAACAAGAAGAATTAATATCTATTGTAGAAAAATATTTTAATGTTACCAGTAAAAAAGATATAAGAAATGTTTTATTTATATTAGATACATTAGAAAGATATAATAAAGATATTTTAAAAATAATAAATGAAGAAAAATATATTAAAAAAATTGCTAAATGTATAGAAAAAGTAAATGAAAATACAGGTTATGCTTTAGGTAGAATTATTAATGATTTCTTTATTAATGAAAAATCAAACATTGAATTACTAAAAGAAAATATTAATATACAAGAATTAGTTAAGAATATTAATTCTTGTAATTACAAAGCAATTTGGCACATCTCAGAAATGCTAGACAGATTACTTTATGCGTTTAAAGACAAGAAAATAGGAAATGATATTATTTCTAAAATAGATATTGATATATTGAGTACAAAAATAAATGAACATTATAAAAAAATGTATTTAGAAGAGTTTTTAAATATATTGACAATAATAAACTTATACAACGAGCAATTAGGAATAAGATTATATAATAAAACTAAAGAATGTATAAAATTTTATTTTAACAAAGATGCATTAAAAGCATATGAAAGTATGAACGATAAGTTTATGTGGGACTTTTTAGGATATTCATTTTTTAGTGAAAAACAACCTAAAATAAAATACAGAAAAATTGCAAAAGAAATATTAGATGGAATTGACATTGAAATATTGGCAAGTCAAGTGAGTGATACTAATTTACATGACATGGAAAGATATGCTAGACTATTCTTTTGGATTGACAATATCAATGAAGATATAACTAAGAGTGTAGTGCGAAAAATAAATTTTGATAAAATTGATAATAATATTAAAGAATATTTAAAAAAACCTCCAAGAGAATTAAGATTATTTATAAATAGCATAGGTATTACTGAAGAAAAAGTTTTTTACAAATGGATGGACAAACATTTAGAAGAGATTCAAATTGCAGATCCTGTAATATCATTAGTTTATCCTAAGGTGGTAGAAAATTGTGTAAATAATAATTTTAAAGTAGATATATTTGGACATAATGATTGCTTCCAAGAAGCATTAAATATGATTATGACTATACAAGAATATGATAGTATGTTGGCTAGAAAAGTAGTAGAGATTTCTAAAAGTAATATTACTAATAGAATCTCTAATTTGAAATATAGTATTGATTTCACAGACGATGAACCATCTGTATTTATGTTATATATAGATAAAAATTATGAGGATATTTTCGAAGAAATAATTGATCAACTAGATTTTCAGAATGTAAAACAAAATTTACAAAAGTGCTATGATAATATAGAAAATGATACTAAAGATGTAAGAAGTAAAAAATCTAAAAAAGAATTAAAAAACATATTGAAAATTTTTAAAAGAAATAAAAATTTAGTAGATTTATGTGATAAGTTTATTAGTGAATTATCTAAAGTATAATAGAGAAGGATTACAGTCTGTAATTCTTTTTTTGATGGAAAGGAGTTGATTAAATTGATTTTAGCAATTACTAGGGATAATGAAAAATTAATTTATGAGGTATGTAAAGAAAATGGCTTTGAAGCTCCACAAGTATTAACAGGAGTAGAAAGTTTAAAGAAATTTGCAGTACAAGAGCTTAGAAACTTAAATAATTACAAGCAAATTATAATAGACATTGCCTCTACAAAAGAAGCAGAAAGTGAAATTGTACAAGCAGTTGTTGCAATTAAGAGTATGTATAACATTAGAATAATAATAGTTGCTTTAGGATTTCAAGAAGGTAACAGTTTACTTGCTCAACTTTTTAATGAAGGAATCTATAACTTTATAAATGCTAGTACATATTATGAACAGAAGGAACAATTTAGAAATTGTTTAAGTAGTGAAGGCTGTCAATACAAAGATGCAGTTAGATTCAGACAAAAAATCGATGAAGGAAAAAAGAACAAAGTCATTATTAAGAAATAATATAAAAAATTAAAACAATTTGTAAATGTCGCAATTGCTGGAACTGAAAAGCATATTGGAGTTACTACACAAGCAATACTAATTACAATGTTTCTTAAAAGTCTAAATATGAATGTTTGTTATATTTGTGCTACTGATAAAGATGAAATAAAAAATATTGAAACTTTAGAAGGGGTTATAAAGAAAGATAGTTTATACTCATATAAAGGTATTGATTTATATAGTAATGATAATAAAATTAATGCTATGCAATATGGGTATGATTTTTATATTTATGATTATGGAACTTTAAATGAGAATATATTAGACAATTTTTATCTAAAGAAGTGAAAATCATTGTTGGAGGTACAAAGGCTTGGGAGACAGATGATACATTTAGAGTTTTAAGTTTATTAGAAAAGATACCTGAAGTAAATTATATTTTTAATTTTTCTAGTAATGAAGAAAAAGCAAAATTTAAAAAAATTTTAAAGCGATATATAAAACATATATATTTTTCTGAATTTACAACAGATACATTTAACAGTAATATAAACATAGAAATTTATCATGAAATATTTAAAGAATATATTGCTGAAAAAACTAAGAAGTTTGAAATTAAAGATAAAAAAGGTTTATTTAGTTTTTTGAAAAGGAGTAAATAATGAGTAAAAACTTATTTAAGGAATATTTAAAAAAACAAAAAATAAAAGAAAAATATAATGAACAAGTAGTTGTCAATGAACAAAATATAGTTCTAAAGACACTACTTTTTTTGTTGGATATTTTATTAAGAATATTAAGTATATTATTTTATTTGGGAATTATAATACTTTGCTCTATTGGAGCTACTTATCTAGCCAATAAGTTTGGAATAATAAAAATATTTTAGGAGGGTAAAAATGCAATGGATTAAAAGAATATTGGTAGTATTTAGTTTTTACATACTACTAACTGCCTCAAGTTGTTTTGCAGTGACATTAGAAGCGACAAATATTACTGAAGATAAATTAAGTTGTTATAGAATATATATAGTGCCAGAAGTTGAAAAAAATACTTTTGTAGATAATTTAGAAAAAGAAATTGAAGTATTCGGAGATAATTATACTTTTGACAGTTATACTTATGAAGGTGGAACTACAACAGATAGTATTGACATAACCACTACTAAGAAAATAACTAGTAAAACAAATAATTTAGAAGATATTATAAAACATTTAGGAACAAGTATTAATTATGAGAAAGATGGTTATACTGGAGAGTATTTATTGAATACTCAGAACATACAAATTGTAACTAATAATAATGGATTTAGAGAAGATTTAATTGAAGAAACGATAAACTATACTGGTTTGGAGAGAAACGATTTAGACTTCATACCTAAACAAACAGTTAAAGATGGATTGACTTTGGATTTATTAAATGTTGAATGGGAAGTTGAAACTACTAAAATGATTGGTGAATATGAAGTTGCTAATCTTTATACAGCAAAATGTTATTATGCAGGAAAACAAAGGATTGATTATCCAGATACATATAGTGTAACAGCTGAATATATTGGAACAGCAACAAAAGAAATAGAAAATCCTTATACATATAAAGTTAAATACATTAAGATTGAAGAAAAAGGTTCTGAGCAAGTACCTGAAGTTGTTAAAGAAAATAACTTATTTCCTATTGTAGGAGGTACTACTGGGATTATATTAATAATTTTATTTTTATTTAGTAAAAATGTTACTGTATATAATTATAGAAATGGGAAATATGTAAAGGTTGGTAAAACTAGAATACATAGAAATAACAAAATAAGCTTAACTAGATATTCATTTCTTGAAACAACTAATAAATACAAATTAGAGTTTTCTAAAAAATTAACAAGTAAATTAAAAGGCAAAATGATAACTATTTCTAAAGGAAATCAAAAAGTTAAAGTATTAGTTAATACAAATAATGAAAAATATAGTATTGAAACTAGAATCTAGGAGGATTTATGAAAAAGAAAAATAAATTTCTAATATTAATAATTTTTATTGCAATGATAACTCTTTTAGGAGTTGTTTTTTTTGCAATAAAATATCCTGTATATAAAGCAAATATAGATGCCAAAAATATAGTTGTTGGTGATAACATAAAATTGAATGATACACTAATTGATCATAATGAACAAGCAGTTATTCATTATGATGATGAACTTGGGAAACTTACAATACCTGATATTTTGCTTGATAATGCACCTATTAGAGAAAGTGTTGAATTATCTACTTTATCGCAAACAATAGGACACTTTCCTTCTACTTCTATTTATGAAGGAAATATAGGTTTGGCTTCTCATAATTCAGGAGATAAAGGAGACTTTTTTAAAAATTTAAATAAAATAAATATTGGTAGTGAAATATATTATCAAACAAACTATGGTACTAAAAGATATGTTGTAACTATAAAAACGGTTATAAATGATGATGATTGGTCTTATCTACAAGAAACAGAAGATAATAGAATTACTTTAATTACTTGTGTAAAAGGACAACCTGAAAAAAGGCTTTGTGTTCAGGCAGTAGAATCTTCTGATGGAATGGATTATGGACAATAAAAATATAATAAATAATAAAAGAGGCACTTATTAAACTAAGTGTCTTTTTTATGGAAAGGAATAAAGAATATGATAAAAATAAAAAGTAAAAGAATATTGGCAATAATAATACTAATATTAATATTATTTTCTAATTTTAATAATTTTATATATGCAACTGAAATAAAGGAGGCAAATATTATTGATAGGGGACAGTGCGAATTTAATTTGCAATATTGGAATGAACAAACAGGTGCTTGGCATTATATTATTACACACTATGCTACTTATAATGAAGGAGGAAAATAATATCCAGCATATTGTTTAAATCGTGAATTACCTGGTGTTGAGGAGACAGGACAATATACTGTTGATATTAATTCTATTTTAGATAATGTCGAAATTTGGAGAACTGTAATAAATGGATATCCATATAAAACTCCATCTGAATTAGGAGTTGCTAATGAAAGAGATGCATTTGTTGCAACAAAACAAGCAATATATTGTATATTATATGGATTTGATCCAATTACTAGATATAGAGGCGCTGAGCAAGGAGCTGATACTAGAGGAGATGCTATAAAAAAAGCAATAGTTAATATGGTTAATCAAGGGAGATATGGAAATCAAAAGCCATCTGATCCTAGTTTAACTCTTTCTTCTTCAGGAAATTTTTATGAGGATGGAGATTATTATACTCAGGAAATAAAAGTTTCCAGTATGGTTGATATAGCTTCATACATTATTACTTCAACAGCAAACTTACCTAATGGAGCGATTATAACTAATTCAAATGGAGAAGAAACAAACTATTTTAGTGGTAGTGAAAGTTTATACTTGAAAATACCTAAATCTTCAATAACTTCAGATATAAGTAATGTAATAATAAATGTTCAAGGAAAGTGTAAATATTATCCTGTTTTTTACGGAGAAACAAGAATTGAAGGTACTCAAAATTATGCAGTAACTTATGACCCTTATGGAGATGGTGTTGGTCAAGCTATTATAAACATGAAAGCAAATACAGGAGAATTACAGGTAAATAAAATTGATAGTGAAACAAAACAACCTATTGAAGGGGTTACTTTTTCATTAAAAAGATTAGATGGAACTATTGTAGGAACAGATACAACTAATGAGCAAGGAATAGCAACTTTTAGTAATTTATATCAATCTGACTATAAACTTGTTGAAGTAGAAACAAATCTTAAATATATTTTAAGTAATGAAGAAATTGATGTGAATGTAGAATATAATAAAACTACTACTGTAAATGTAGAAAACGAACATAAAAAAGGAAATTTGAAAATTTATAAGATTGACAAAGATAATAACCAGATTGGGCTAGGAAATGTAGAATTTGAATTGTTTTCTCACGAATTTAATAAAGTTATTGGTACATATTATACAGATGAAAATGGAGAATTAGAAATTAAAGACCTTAGAGTGGGTGAGTATTCATTAATTGAGAAGAAAACAAATAAATGGTATAACTTGGCTAAAAATACTGATGTTAAAGTTGAATGGAATTTGACAAAAGAACTTCAAATAGAAAATGATTTAAAAAAAGGAGCCATTAAAATCATAAAAGTTGATGAAGAAAATCATGAAGTAAAACTTAAAAATGTTAAATTTAATGTTATGGATAAAGATGGTAATATTTTAGAAGAACTTATTACAGATGAAAATGGAGAGACTGAAACTTCTAAATATCCAGTAAGGGATTTTTCAGAACTTAAAATACAAGAAGTTGAAACTCTTGATACTTATGTATTAGATGATAAAGTACATACTATTAAACTTGAAGAAAATCAAATTAAAAATGTTATTTTTGAAAACGAAAAAATTAAAGGACAAATAGAAGTAAATAAAGTAAGTTCAAATGATAATAAATTAACAGGAGATAAAAAAGGTATACCACTTGAAGGAGCAGTATTTGAAGTATATAACTCAAACGATGAATTAGTAGATACTCTAATTACTGATAGCGAAG
>CALXBW010000036.1 GCA_944386645.1 uncultured Clostridia bacterium
TTAAAAGAATATATAGAAAATCCATATAAAGGACAAATAATAGGAGAAAAATATGTAGCAGATGGAATGAACTTAAATAATATATATACAGATACAAAAAGTCATTCAATAGGAAAATATTATGGAGAAGTACCACCAAAAAGGGAAGGAAAAGAAGGCAATGCAAAAGATGAAGAAGTATATATATTGTCATATTTAGAAGAAAATGATAGTTTGCAATCACAAAGCCAGTTAGCAATGTATGCAATAGGAATAAATGAAGGAGCAACAGGAGCAGATAACAAATTATCATTAGAAGCAAAAGAATATGCAAAATACAGAGATAAAGTAGACAGTAGAGGAGGATATAATCCAAGTCAAGAGAAATTATCAATAATAGTAGGATATGATGAAGTAAGACAAAAATACATAGTAGGACCATTTAAAGTAGACTATATAAGAAGTTACACAAAAGTAGGAGGAGAAAAAGTAGAATTTAGCGGAATAACAGGAATGAAACTATATGACCAAGATGGAAGAGAGATAAATGGAAATACATGGAGAATTGAGTATGATGAAGCAAGTAAGATAAAAAATAGAAGTGAAAGTTATGAAGAATATAAATATCCATATCCAAATGAAGAATTTTATCTATTAATAAACGAGGTAGGAAATGAAAACTTAAAAGAAATAACAAAAATAGAAATAGAATATCAAGAAATGAATGGAGATGCATGGTATACAGTATATGAAGGAACATATAACGAAATAGAGTGGAAAGCAAAATATAGAACAAATAAATGTATGGGAGGAGCAACATGTCCACATGGAATGGAGAATGAGCATATAATAGGACATACATATTATTTACAAGCAGAAACAGTAACACAAGGAAGAATAGACTCTCAAAAACTAATAGAGGTAGACTGGGTAAAAAGATATTATATAAAACATGTACAAACATTAGATTTAAAACTAAATGGAAATGGAGATAATGGAGATGATAATGATGATGGAGATGACGACGGAGATAACCCAGGAGGAACTGATCCAGGAGGAACAAATCCAGGAGGAGACGATGGAGATGGTGATGATGGAAATAAACCAGGAGGAGATGATGGAGATAAACCAGGAGGAGACGATGATGATGAAAACAAAGAAGATAAAATAAGATTAACAATGGATTTTGAAGGAAACATATGGAATGACCAAAATGAAAATATAGCAAACGGAATAAAAGAAGAAGGAGAAAAAAGTGTAAAAGGAGTAAGAGTAACCCTATATAGTAAGGGAGAAAATACACCAACAACAAAAGTAAAAAGCAGTAATCCAACATATACAGATGAATATGGAAGATATAAATTTGAAGAAGTAAAAGCAGGACTATATGAAATAGAATATGAATATGATGGACAAACATATAGAACAACAAAGTTATTAACAAATGGAAGTGTACAAGATTATCTAGCAAATCCAAAGAAAGAAACATATGCAAACAATTCAAAGGCAGAAGAAACAAAAGAAGCAAGGCAAGAATTAAATAATAGATATTATGAAATAAGTCCAATAGGAGCAATAGGAACAGATGGAAAAATAACAGGACTGGAATATAGAGATAATGGAGTAATGAGCGAAATAATAACAAGAGAAGGGGGGAATGAAGTAGCAAAAGAGCAATATGAAATAGGAATAAATACAGCAACAAATAGAATATATTACCCAATAGAAGAAAGAGAAAATATAAATGGAATAGAATATTTAAAGCTATCAAATCAGAAAAACATAAATGTAGGATTAGCAGAAAGAGAAAAAACAAATGAAGAATTAAAGCTAGATGTGTATGAATCAATGTTTTCAATAAAAGGAATGACACAAAAATTTGCATATAGTGAAAGAAATATAAGAGATAGGGAACATATAAAAGAAGTGCAAGAATATACCCAATATATAAATAGAGCAGATTATGAATGGAGATGGGATGAAAGCCTATCAGGAGTATGGCCAAATCCAGAAGATTGTGAATTAGAAGCATATTTAGACTATATGATAATAATAAGAAACAGTGGAGAAAATGATGTAGTAAAAATAACAGAGCTAGCAGACTACTATAGTAAAGACTTAATGTATAGTAATGATCCGTATAGAGATGTAGAAATGACATCATGGGCAGTAGTAAAACCAGAAAAAATAACAGAAAGTGAAAGTACAGGAGAAGAAACAAAAATAAAAGTAGAATGGAGTGAAAACTCAAAATATGGACAAAACAATCAATATCCAGAATACAATAAAATTTATACACAAAGTTTAGAAAACTTAGGAATAGAAAAAGGAAAATACTTAGAAGTACATATAGTATTTAAAGTAATAAAAGACGAAAAAGGACTAAAACTCGATGAAGAAGGAGAAGGAAAGAAAAATTATGCAGAAGTAAATGGATATAGAACATATAGTAAAGAAGATGGAAGTGTAGTAGGATTAATAGACAAAAACTCAAAACCAGGAGACTTAAATCCAAGAGAAAATCCAGGACTATATGAAAATGATGAAGACAAAGCACCAAACTTCAAACTAAAATTAGATTACAACAATGGAGACGAAGGAGGAAATAGTGGAGATGGAACAGACGGAGAAGGAGATGGTTCAGGAGGAGACAGTGGAAATATAGATACAGATGAAGATGGAAACCCAGTAGGATATGGAAATACAATAGAAGGAAACATATGGGAAGACTTAAGAAATGGAGCAAACACAGTAACATTATCAAACAATCAAGTAGTAGGAGATGGAATAAGGCAAAGAAATGAGCCATTAATAAATAAAGTAAGAATAGAATTATATGAAACATATGAAAATGAAAAAACAGGAGCAAAACTAACAAAGAAGATAAGAGAAATAAGAACTGGAACAGAATTATCATTAAGTAATAAAGAAGAATTAGAAGGAGGATATAGATTTAGTAATTTATCATCAGGAAAATATCATGTAGAATATGCATATGGAGAAGAGGACCAACTAAAAGAAGAAATAAGATATAATGGTCAAGACTATCAAGGAGTAAAAACAGAAGATATATATGAAGATGAAAAAGCAGAAGGAAACTATGAAGAAGTAGAAATAATGATAGGAGTAGACATATCAAATAGTATGAGTGGCAATCCAATAGAACAAGAAAAAGTAGCAGTAAAGGAATTAACAAAGAAGCTAAAAGAAGAACTACCGGGAGTAAAAATAGGAATAGTAGCATATAATGAAGAATCAAATATGGTAGGAAAACTAGGAGTAAAAGAAGAAGAAATAGAAAAAGGAATAGATAGCTTAAAAGCAGGAGGAGAAACAAGCATAAAAAAAGCAATGGAAATGATGGCAAAAGAATATACAGAAGAAGGAAAGAAAAAAATAATGATAATATTAACAGATGGAAGGCCAACAGAAGAAACAAATGAAGAAGTAATAAAAGAGATAGAAAAAATAAGTGATGAAGAAAAAATAGAATTAATAAGTATATTAACAAAAGAAGCAGAGCAAATATTTGGAACAGAAGAAGAACCAAGAAGAGGAAAGGTATATAGAATAACAAATGAAGGAATATATGAGGCAATAGTAGGAAAGATATATGAAGAAATAATAAAAGAAAGTGAAATAAAAGAAGATAGAAGTTATGGAAAAGATGATGAAGAAGAAAGAATAAATCAAATGAATAAATTTGCAACAATAGGAATAGAAGAAGGAGAAATATTAGATGTAAATGGAATAAGAGAAATGAAAGAAGGAAAAGAAAAAGAAGAAGCAATAAGAAAATTAGCAGAAGAAACAAAAATGACAGCATGGACAGAGAATATAGAATTTAGACCAAATAATACAAGGAAAGATAAAATAGAACAAATAAATTTAGGACTAAGAGAAAGACCGAAAGTAGAATTAAGTATGGAAGAAGAAATAGTAGGAATAGAAGTAAAACTAAGTGATGGACAAATAATAATAGACACAGAAAAAGGAGTAAACAAAAATGTAAATGGACTAGACAAAGAAGAAGAAAAAGTACCAATATCAATATACATGGATGAAGAGATAATGCAAGGAGCAGAAATAAGAGTAAAATATAGAGTAAAGATAAGAAACAGTGGAGAAATAGATAAAATGAGTAACTATATAAAAGGAGGAAGTGACGAAACAATAACAACACAAGCAGACTATGTATATGAATATGTAAATAAAAATTATGTATATAGACAGGAAGATCAAAAAGAGGAAGATAATAATGATATATGGGAAGAATTAGAGATAAAGGAAGTAAATAAAGTAGCAGATAATGTACTAAAAGAGGTAAGAGAAGAGAATATAAAAGTACTACAAACGGATGGGCTAAGAGTAGAATTATATCCAGAAGGAAGTGTAGAATTAGAAGCAGGAGGAAAAACAGAAGTAATAGGATATTTGGTACTAAGTAAAGTAATAAGTCCACAAGATGAAAAAGCAACATTGTCATTTGAAAATTCATTAGAGATAGTACAAAGAAGTAACGAGGCAGGAAGAAGAGCATATAGAGGAATACCAGGTAATTATATACCAAATAGTAAGAGTGATGAAGTAGACAATGTACAATCAAGACAAGTAAATATAACAAAACCATTAGGAGGAAAATCTGGGTATTATATAATAGGCGCAATAGTGTGTATAATACTTGCTGGAGCAATAGTGCTTATTATTAGGAAAATGAGAAAATAGAATAGTAAAGCAGGAATCAATCTGATTCCTGCTTTATTATGTATTAAAAAACAATATTATATTCATTTTATCAAACATGATAAAATTTTAATATTAAAATGATAGTAAGTATTTTATTTTGTCACAGTTTCTGTTTCTTTTACTTTAGAAACATTCTCATTTTTAGCATGTTCTTGTTTTATCATATTATCTTTTGCTACTGTCATTAAAAGCTTAATCCTGTTTGTTTGATTAGATTCACTAGCACCTGGATCATAATCTACAGGAGCTATATTTGCATTTGGAAACATACTTCTAATTGATTTTATAACACCTTTTCCAACAACGTGGTTTGGTAAGCAAGCAAATGGTTGAACACAGATTATGTTTGGAATATCGTTTTCTATATATTCTATCATTTCTGCTGTTAAAAACCAACCTTCTCCTGTTTGGTTTCCAATAGATAATACATCTTTTACTTTATCTTCTAAGTGGAATATATCACATGGTAATAAATAATCCTTCTTAGAATTTTTTAATGCAATAACAACATCTTTTTCTAATATATCAATAATTTTTATTGCCATTTTTGAGATTTTAGCCTTTGTTTTAGATACTTTTAGAAGTGAATTAAATGTAATTTTGTGTGTCATCATGAATTTTGCAAATCCCATAAAATCAGGAAGTATTACTTCTGCACCTTCTTCTTCTAATTTATCTGCTACAAAATTATTTCCATATGGATGATATTTTATTAATACTTCGCCTACAATACCTACTTTAGGTTTTTTTATTGAAGTATCTAATTCTATTTTTTCAAAGTCATTTACTATATCATATATACTTTGTTTAAATTCTTTGTTATTTGATTTTTGAACTAATTTTTTACATTTTTCAAGCCAAGTATCAAATAATTTTTGAGTTTCACCTTTATTTACCTCATATGCTCTATTTTTTGTTAGCATTTTTTGTAGTAAATCTCCATAAACAACAGATCTTAATAATTTTTCTACTAGTGATAATGTTAATTTAAATCCTGGCATTTTTTCCATACCAACTATGTTAAATGATATTACAGGTACTTGAGGATAACCTGCATCTTTTAAAGCTTTTCTAATAAATCCTATATAGTTTGTAGCTCTACAACCACCACCTGTTTGTGACATTATTAAAGCAGTTTTATTAACATCATATTTACCAGATTCTAAAGCTTCTATCATTTGACCAGTAGTTAAAATAGATGGATAACATGCATCATTATTAACATATTTTAAACCTGTTTCTACAGTATGAGGTGTACAATCCCTTAGTAATTCTACATTGTATCCCTCAGATTTTACTGCAGCTTCTAATAATTCAAAATGTATTGGCGCCATTTGAGGTATTAAAATAGTATAATCTTTTCTCATTTCTTTAGTAAATATTATTTTATTTTGCTCATAATTACCACCACAAGATTCACATGAAAGCTGTTTTTCTCTTTTATTCATACTAGCAAGTAGAGAACGTATACGTATTCTTACAGCACCTAAGTTATTTATTTCATCAATTTTAATAAGTGTGTACATTTTATCATAACTAGAAAGAATTTCTTCTACTTGGTCTGTCGTAACAGCATCAACGCCACACCCAAAAGAGTTTAATTGAACTAATTCTAAATTATTATGTTTTCCAACAAAATCCGCTGCAGCATAAAGTCTAGCATGATACATCCATTGGTCAACAACTCTTAATGGCCTTTTAGCTTCACTTAAATGAGAAATACTATCTTCTGAAAGTACACATAAACCTAATGAATTAATTAAAGTATCAATACCATGGTTAATTTCTGGATCAACATGATAAGGCCTTCCAGAAAGTACAATACCTTTTAGATTATGTTCTTCCATATATTTTAAAGTTTCTTCACCTTTTTTATGTATATCATCCCTATATTTTAGATGTTCTTCTTCAGCTTTTTTAGCAGCTTCTTCTAATTCTGATCTACTAAAATTATATTTTTTAAAATCATCAATTTCTAAAATTCTTTTTACCAAATTTTTAGGATTTAATGGTAAAAAAGGATTTATAAAATGTATATCTGGATTTTTTAATTCTTCAATATTATTTTTTAATACTTCTGAATATGAAATAACGATAGGGCAGTTGTAATGGTTATCAGCTTCTTTATATTCTTTCCTAGAATATGGAATACATGGATAGAATATAGTTTTTATACCTTTTTCTAATAGACTAATTACATGTCCGTGAGAAAGTTTTGCTGGATAACATACAGATTCAGAAGGCATAGATTCCATACCTTTTTCATAAGTTTTACGAGTACTTTTTTCAGAAAGTATTACTCTAAAACCAAGATTTGTGAAAAATGTAAACCAGAAAGGATAATCTTCATACATATTTAGAACTCTTGGAATTCCTATTACACCTCTTGTGGCATCTTTTTCTTCTAATGGAGTGTAATTAAATAATCTTTCATATTTGTATTTATAAATATTTGGTAAATTTGATTTATTAGAAATATTGCCACTGCCTCTTTCACATCTGTTACCAGATATGAATTTTTTACCATTGCTAAACTTGTTAATTGTAAGTTGACAATTGTTTTCACATAGACCACATCTTGTATGTAATGTTTGAATTTCTAATTTATCTAATTCATCAGCTTTAAGAATTGTTGAGAAATATTCCATGTCCATATTTGTTTCATATTGTTCTTTTGCAATAAGGGCAACTCCAAAAGCTCCCATTAGTCCTGAAATATCTGGTCTTATAACTTCTTTTCCAACAATTAATTCAAAACTACGTAATATAGCATCATTGTAGAATGTTCCGCCTTGTACAACAATATGATCCCCTAAAGTACTTACATCTCTTACTTTCATTACTTTTTGAATAGCGTTTTTTATAACAGAATATGAAAGACCAGCAGAAATATCACCTACAGAGTAACCTTCTTTTTGTGCTTGTTTAATTTTAGAATTCATAAAAACAGTACATCTAGAACCTAAATCGACAGGAGTTTTAGCAGATAGTGCAGCATTTACAAATTCATCTAATGTTAAGTTTAAACTTTTAGCAAAAGTTTCTATAAAAGATCCACAACCTGAAGAACAAGCTTCATTTAACATTATATTATCAATAGTTCCATTTTTTATTTTTATATATTTCATATCTTGCCCACCAATATCAACAATACTGGTAACATTTGGCATAAATTGTTTAGCTGCTGTGTAGTGAGCAATTGTTTCTATTTCATTTAAATCAACATTTAACGCTGTTTGAATAAGTTTTTCACCGTATCCAGTAACACCACAATATCTTATTTTAGCGCCAGATGGCATTTGGCTATATAATTTTTTTAACATTTCTTTTACACTATTTAATGGATTACCACCATTATTTTGATAAAGTGAATAAAGTAAATTTCCATCTCTATCTATAACTGCAATTTTAGTGGTAGTAGAACCAGCATCAATACCGATAAAACAATCTCCACTAAAGTTTTTAAAATCTGATCTTTTAACTTTATCTTTATCATGTCTTTGTTTAAATGCCTCATAGTCTGAGTCTGCATAAAATAGAGGTTCTAAAGGCCTTGATGATTGATCTTTAGAAGATTTAAGCATACCGATTTTACTTTTTAAAACCTGTGCTGAAATAGGTTTATTTTCAGCTGAATTTAAAGCAGCACCTTTGGCAACAAGTAAATGTGCCTCAGCAGGTACAATAATTTCGTCATCTTTTAAATTTAAAGTTTCAATAAATCTTTTTCTTAGTTCAGATAGATAGCTAAGAGGTCCACCTAGGAATGCAACTTTTCCTCTAATTGGTCTTCCACATGCAAGTCCACTAATTGTTTGATTTACAACAGCTTGAAATATAGAAGCTGCTATATCTTCTTTTCTTGCACCTTCATTTAATAGTGGCTGAATATCAGTTTTTGCAAAAACTCCACAACGTGAAGCAATTGGATATATAGTTTCATAATTTTTTGCAAGTTCATTTAAACCAGAAGTATCTGTATTTAAAAGAGATGCCATTTGATCTAAAAATGCACCAGTACCTCCTGCACAAGTACCATTCATTCTTTGTTCCATAAATTTATCAAAATATATTATTTTTGCATCTTCTCCACCAAGTTCTATAACAACATCTGTTTGTGGAATGTATTTTTCAACAGCTCTTTTACAAGAAATAACTTCTTGAATAAAAGGCAAATCTAAAAATGTAGCAGCAGACATAGCTCCTGAGCCAGTTAAATTTACTGTAAATGTATTATCAGGATAATCAGATACTAATTTTTCTAGAACATCACAAACAGTTTTCTTAGTATCTGAGAAATGTCTAGTATAATTTGTATATATTGTATCTAAATTAGAATTCATTACAACAATTTTAACTGTAGTAGAACCTACATCTAGACCTACATGAAGTAAATTTGACATATATATATTCTCCTTTTTATCTTACTATTAATAATGTATTATTTATAAGTTAGAAATATTATAAATATTTACTACAATATAAGACAAAATAATACATTAAATCATATTAATTTTATAATTATTTAAGTAATATGTCAACAATAAAAATGTTGGAATATTCTTATTTCCCTAGTGATTAGTAAAATTAAAAATATTAAAAAATTTAAATAAAACTATTAGAAGAGTTGTGTCTGGTAAAAAATTTTTGAAGAAAAAAGTATAAAATTGTAATAAAAATTTAATATTTATTTAAAAAGTGTATATATGTATTATCCGTAATGTGACATCAATCATGCTTGTTAATAAGCAGAATATGGTTATTGATAAATAATTTTCATAATATATAATAATATTAAGGAAAAAAGTACATTTATACTTAATTAAATAAATATAACTTAAGTATAAATTAAAGGTAAAAGGAGAATATCATGAAAAGGGAACATTATTTAGAAATTAATAAGAAACTAATAGCTGTAGTTTTAATAATATGTTTAACAATAAGTAATTGGATGATATTAGGAAGTTATTTTTTTTCAGAGGTATATGCGAAGGAAGTTGAAACTGATAAAAGCAAAGATGTAATATTTGAAGCAAAATTTTTAAATAAAGATTTAAAAGAAGATTATTCTCAAAAATTAAATGCGGATGTAAATGAGAATTATGTTTTAAATTTAAAAATTGAGAATAAGAATGGTGGATATTTAAAGGATGCATATATCGAATTTGTATCTCCTAATTATAATGTTTCTAATATGAATGAAGAAAATGAATATGTAGAAAAATTAGAAGATGGGAAAATCTTTTTAAATACTATTAAATATAATGATATAGCAGATATGAATTTTAATATAAATGTGCCTTTTACAGATAGAATGACTTTAGAACAATTGAATAGTGAAAGTAAAATAATATTAAATGGTATATATGTAAATTCTAATGGAAAAGAAACAAAAGTAGACAAAGAAATAGAAGTAAATGTATCATGGACATCAAATTATAATTTAAATATTTCAGAAGAAATATTTAAGTTTATAAAATTTGATAATAATGGAAAGACAAATATATTATTACAGACTATAGTAAATATTAATCTTGATAAAGAGCAAAAATTACCTATTAAGGAATTGAATGTAGATATTGAACCTGTAATTTTGAATAATAATGTTCCAGATAAAATATCTATAAAATATAATGATGAAAAAATAGATAGTTCAACTGAAGAAAATTTAAAAAATAATTGGAAATATGATGAGGAAAAAAATAAAATAAATATAAAATTAAATACTGATGAAAGTAACAATGAATATGTTATTGGAAGCGGAGTTAACACATTTTTAGTAACATATATATATGATGAAAATAGTTTAAAAAATATAAGTAGTAGTTATTTTCAATTTAAAAATAAAATTAATGCAGAGGCTACAATATTAGATATAGAGGATAAAAAGATTGCTAGTGAATATGAACAAGAGTTTAACGAAGAACTAAAAGATGGAAATATAGTTTCATTTAGCGTAGAAAATATTGATTCGGAAATAAATAAAGGTAAAATATATGCAAATTATAATAAATCAGATAATTTTTATGAAACAGATTATGAATTACTTTGGAATGTAGATATATCATATGAAGATGTTGTGGATGGATTAGAGTTAAGTGATTTAGGAACATATTATATAAATAGTGATAATTCATATTATGAAGATAGTAATATTATTTATAGCAAAACTATTATAAATAAAGATAATTTCTTAGAAATATTAGGACAAGATGGATATATAAATATATATAATGATAAAGGAGAACAGATTGGGAAAATAGATATAAATATGCAAACAGATGAGGAAAATAATTTTGTATATAATTATGAAAATGAAGTAAAAAATATAAAAATTGTAACAAGTAAACCAGTTGCAGAAGGCAAATTAAGTATAAAACATAAAAAAATAATAAATTCATATAGATTTTTTAGTTTAAATGATTTTAAAAATTTTAAGTATTTAGAAAATAGAATGGAAGGAAAAACTGTTAATGAAGAATTAAATCACTCAAATGTAAATAATAAAATAGTTTTAACAGAAAGTAAAACAAATCCAAGTATAAGTCTAAATAACGATAATTTATCTACTATTGCAACAAATGAGAATATAGAATTAAAAATAGTGTTAAATAACAATTTATATACATCAGATTTGTATAAAAATCCTGAATTTATAATTGAATTTCCTCAATATATAAGTGATGTAAATATCAAAAATTATAATTTGTTATTTGATGATGAATTACAAATAATAGATATAATTAAACAACAATCAGATGGAAAAGTTTACATAAAAATCACAACTAGAGGGAATCAAACAGATTTTATAACTGACAAAATAATAAATGGTACAACAATAATACTTAATCTAGATATTTATACAGATATAAAAACACCTAATTTACAAGATAAAATAAATTTATATTATTATAATGAAAATGTTTCAAAATATGAGACAGAGGTAGTTGTAAATGGAGAATTATTAGGATTAACAAGTGCCAATGTTAATTTTATAGCACCTATAGGTATGGTAACTTCAACACAAATTACAAATTATAATAATGATGAAAAAGTATTTTCTTTTAACCAAGGCCCAAAAGATGGAAAGCTAGAAATATTAACAAATGAAAAAATAGCTACAACAAAATTAACTATTTTAAATAATACAGGAAATTTATGTAATAATATTGTTGCTATTGGTAATATACCATTTAAAAATAATAAAAATGTAATGAATGGTGAAGATTTAGGAACAACTATAGACACAAATATGGCAAGTTTAATAAGATATAATGGAAATGCACAAGATATAGATAT
>CALXBW010000037.1 GCA_944386645.1 uncultured Clostridia bacterium
TAAAATTAAAAAATAAAAATTGAAATTATAAAATTAAAAAATAAAAATTGAAATTATAAAATTAAAAAATAAAAATTATTTGTAAAGAAAATGATATGAAAGGATAAAAGCTAGAGATAATTTGTAACAAAAAAAGAAGAAAAAAATAATAAAGAATTACACAAAGATAACAAAAAAATTATAGTATGTATAAACTAATTTAATAAAATATATCTAAAGTTATTATAGTAAATAATTATAAAAACAAAATGCTAAAAAACAATATTAATACGAGTAAAAAAATGTAAAATAAGAAACATGTATAGAATAAGAAGTTCATATATATTGGGATAGCAAAAAACAATAATAAGATATTAAAAACAGAAAAGAAAGTAAACAAGAAAATAAGAAATAATATTAGGGAATAAATAGTATTATAGAGGGGAGTATAATCAAAGAAGACTAGTATAAAATACCATGAATAAAGTGTTCATAAAGTCAAAGTTTACATATAAATTGATGTTTTAGTAAAAGTATTTGATTTAAAAGATATAGAATGAAATGTAGTATAGAGATAGTGAAATTTCATATATATTCCACAATAAGAATAAGCTAAATATAGAAAAAAGTAACAAAAAATGTGGAGAAAATAAAGAAAAGTGGAAAAGAATTATAAAAAAGTATAAATAAAATCATAATAATAGTAAAAAAACAAACAAAAAATAGAAAAAAATGTAAATATAATCGAACTAATAAGTAAATAAACAGAGTAAAAAGATGGTAAAAATGAAAAAGTAAAAAAAGATATAGTATTAAGTTGTATTTTCTTAAGATTATTAACTAATAAATAACTTAAAAAAGTCGAGGAAATAAATAAAATTTAAATAATTGAAAATGATCAAAATAGTATACATAAATGAAAAGAAACAATGCTCAAAAAGACAAAACAAGAAAAAAAAAATACAATAAAGTTATAATCAGAATAGTGAATTGAATAAAAAAGTATAGCAATAGAAATTAACACACAATAAAAGTTAAAATATACCAATAAATCATATTAATTATAAAGATATTGACAATTAAAGAAAAAACGACGGAAAAACTACAATAATATAAAAATATAACAAAATATAAGCTTATAATATAAAAAAATACATTAAGATAGGAGTTAAAAAGCAAATGTAATTAAAAATAAGAAATATTTTAATGTAAAAAATGGAAATGACTAATACTAAAATGATGAATAAAAAAGTATAATTAAAAAGAAAATTATAGTTTATAATTTAATGTAGAAAAGTAATAATGAATTTTTACTATATATTTGTAAAAAATTGAATGAAATTTGTACAAAATAATTTTTATAAGCTTACGGTAGAATGGAAAAATAAAATAAGGTAAACTAGAACAAAAAAGTATTATGAAATGTAATAAAAAGGAATATATATAGAAAAGAAGTTCGTAAAAAGTAGTATGAATATATATAAACAAGTGTTCATATAAAAAGATAAAAAAAGATTGTTTTAGAATCTAAATAAAGGAAGTGGAAAAGCAGTAACAGTGTCTGAAAGTCAAAAAATAGCATACATAATATTGTGACAAGATTTTTCATGAAAATGAAAAATATATTAAAAAAATAAAAATTAAAATTTGATATTAAAAAAATAAAAATTAAAATTTGATATTAAAAAAATAAAAATTAAAATTTGATATTAAAAAATAATTTGTATTTAAAAATAGATTTAGTAAAAATATACTAAATCTATTTTCTTCCTTTTATTTTAATTGCTGTTTTAATCTTATATCATCTCCAATAAATTTACATATATTATAGTAGCCGATTATTCTTGAACCAATTCTTTCGTTATAAACTGAGAATATATTTTCTAAGCTTAAATTAGTTGATATTATTGTTTTAGTTATTTTATTATTTTGATTTAATAATCTGGAATTTATTATTGTAAATAATTCTGTTAATTTCATTGAATTTAATGATTCTGTACCTAAATCGTCTATGATTAATAAATCAACATTTATTAAATTGTCTACTATATTTATTGAAGAATCTTGTTTACCAAATCTGTAATTTATGATTGAATCTATCATTACTGGGGCTGTTTGGTATAAAACGGTTTTTCCTTTCTTTAATATTTCAAATGCTATGCAATTACATAAAAATGTTTTTCCTAAGCCTATATTTCCAGTAAATAATAAATTTTTTTCATTTGGATTATCAAAATTTTTTATAAAGTTTTCTGATATTTTTTTTATTATTTTTATATTTTCTCTAGGAGAGATATTTAATTTTTCATCAACTTCATTTGAATATAATAATTCATTAAAAGTATTAAAATTTTCTTTTTCTATATTTCCTATATTTGATTTATTATATTCTATATTAAAAATTTTTTGTTTTAAACAATTACACATTATTGTTTTATTTCCGTTCTTTATATATCCTGTGTCATTGCAAATATTACATTCGTAATGTGGCAGAAAAGATTTAGAAGAAATATTTAGGCTTTTCATAATTTTTTCTTTTTCTTTTTTTAAATTATTAATTTCTAAATCTATTTGAGCTATTTGTTCTGTATTATTTTGTAATAACATATTTATTTTATGAATAGATTTCAAATTAATTTGTTTTTCTATGTTTTCTAAATCTGTGTTTTTTGAATATATTTCTCTCTTTTTTTCTTCAGCTTTTTTTTCAGATATAAAACGTTTTTCTGAATATTCTTCTAAAATATTTCTAAGAGTTTTATTTTTTTCCATATATAACACCTATTTATTTGAATTTAAATTTGTATAAAATTTATCAAGATTATTATATTTTCTTTGCTCATAATTTGCAAGGTCTGTTTTCTTTTTTAAATCTTTTAAATCTTTATTCTTTTTCTTCATATTTTCTATATAATTATTTATATCTTCTTTTGTCCTAAGATTTCTATCATTCCAGTCTGTTAATAAAGAGTTTATATAGTCAAAGTTAGGATTGGATTTTGAAGTTGTCTTTTTTAATGCAAGCTCAATTATGTCATTTCCATATCTGTAATCTAATACCCATTTTTCTATAAATGCTTTTTCATATTGTGTTAATAATCTTGAAAGACCAAGTTTCTTAGAAATAAATTTTTCTACTAAGAATAATTTTTCTTGCTTTTGGTAATAATTTTCTAAATCCGTATAAGTTTTTATATTATTTTTTGACCAAGAATCAGCTACTACTTGTACATAATTTCTATGTAATGCTGATTTATCAAAACAATATCTGAAAAGAGCAATCATAACTTGTTCATCGAAATTGTATTTGTCGAACCACAAGTTTATATCTGTATACCAAGATGGTGACATTATTCCTTGAAAATATGAATTATTTATATTTTCAATTGCTTTTGCTCTATATTTATTTTTAGCGTTCTGGGCTGCTTTTTCGGGTGTTGCAGTTAATCTAGGTGTATATATTTTATTTAAAGCTATTTCTTGAAGACTATTTAATATGTATCCATTATTTTTTTTAGTTAATACACCATTATCTTCCCAGAATTTTAAACCTTCTTGTATTATTTTAAAATCTAATGATAGTGTTTTGGATAAATCATTAATTTTTATATCTTTATTGTATTTTGATAAAAATAATATATATAGATATATTTTTATGAAATTTCCATTAGCCATTGTTAAATATTCAGTAAAAAAAACATCTGGAATTTCTGTAAAAGAAAAAAGCATTGATTTGGGATTTTGTTCTAACTTCATATAAACCTCCAAATTAAATAGAATATCTCACATATCAAATAATTATATCATTTTGAAAAATACAATACAATAATTTTAATATTTTTTATAAAAATATATGTTTCTATTCTTATAAAATTTGATTATATATGAAAGTATATTTATTATATTTTCATTTTTAAATCCTAAGATACTAAAAAGAAATATAGGAAAACAAAGACTAATAAATACAAAAATTTTTATGTTATTGTTATCAAAAAGTAAGTTTACTAAGCAAAATATAAATATGTACCAAATTAAATTTACAATGGCAGTTGTGTAATCAATTATTCCAAACAACTTATTTTTAAATGCGTAATTACTAGGAAATATAAATTTCATTTTGTGCCTCCAAATAAATATTTAAGTTGATATAAATTTTGTGAAAAATTAGTCGATATTCCTCCTAGTAATTCTTTTATTAATATATTTGATTTCATTAAAGCATATAAACCTCCTATATATAATATTTTTGAAAATAAACCATCAGAAAAATTAATAGAAAAAACAATTAATAGTACTAAAGAAATAAATACTTGTAATAACAAAAGTGATATAAAACTTTTTAGCCATGTTTTGAAAAACCAATTTGTATTTTTATTTATAAGTGTTAATATAGCAAATGGACATATTAATATGAAAACTTTAATCATTATATATCTTAATGAATATGATAATATTATATTTATAAGAGATATATAAATAAAAGATTTTATTAAACCATCAACAGAAAACAAATTAAAACTATTATTTGTAGTAATAATATTATTTAAATTATCAAAAAGAGTGCTAAAACTTATATTTTTATTATATATAGATTCACCTAATTCTCTTATTGAAAGAGATAGTGTAGAATTTAAATTTAATATTTGTTCACATATAAAATATGAAGAATTCATTAAAATTAAAAATATTATTAATCTGAAAATATATTGTAAAGGTCTTTGTGTTTCTGAAAATAGTATGTAAGAAAATATTAAATTTATAGCATAGTATAATACAAAACCTGTTAATAAAGAATTGGCTATTAGTAATATACCACTTTCTGCAGAAAAACCAAATATATCTTTGAAATAAGAATCATTAATTATATCACTAGATATAAATGTTATATTATCTAAAATTTCATAAAAATTATTATTTATTGAAGAAAATAAACTTGACAGAATATTATTTATTGTTTCTTGAATTATTTGACCAAGATTTTCGGAATTTATTTCTGACATTTATGCACCTAATAATGTTTTTATGGCAGATAATATTAAATCTATTACTAAAATAAAACCATAACAAAATAGAGAACCACGTATTAATTTTTTACCAGTTCTAATTTTATCTTCATCACCAAAACTAAATTTTCTCATAATTATTCCTGTTCCAACAGCGACAGCAGCTGCGGGGGTAGAAATTTTTATAATCCATTCTTCTATTTGTTCAAAGGCTTTTTTTAACGTTGATATTAATTTAGGATCTGCAGCATAGGATTCATTGTTTAGAAAAATAAAAAATATAAAGAAAAGAAGAATAAAAAGGAAAAAAATTTTATTTTTTTTCAAGTAATCACGATCCTTTTATATTATTTTTTTTGAATAAAATAGGGGGATAATTTTATTTTTTTAGGAGGTAATATTTTTTTACCATCAGACAAAAAAGCGATACAAGAAAAAGTTTCTAAATCTTGAGTAAAAAAATTAGTATCATAAATATAATCTTTTTGTGTATAGTTATTTATACTTTCTGAAATATTTGAATTTTTAGATTTTAATTTTCTAGATAAATAATCATAATTTGTTTCTTTTGAATTTTCAGAAATAGTAATAGAAGTTTTTATTTTTTCTTCTTTTCCAATTTGTTTTTGTATTTCTTCTATTGTAAAAATGTCATCTGTTCTAAACCATAATTTATTTACTAAACTTTGTATAATTACTTTTGTTGAATATTGATTATTTAAAGAATGATATAAGGATGTGTAACTTTGTGTAGATACAATATTTATACATTTAGCTTCTCTAGATTGAGAGAAAAAATCTGCATCATTAACTGTTACATATTCATGATATTCATCGCATATAAATGATGTAGTTTTTATAGATGATGGATTTTTTAATGATGAAAGAACTTCAGTTTGAAAATCTAATTTTAGATATGCAGCAATTATTTTAGATAAACTTCTGTATTCTGCTATATTCATATTTAAAATAACAATTTTTCCTTGTTCAATTACTTCTTTAAAACCGAAAAAGTTTATTTCATTTTTTGGGGGACAAAAGGTTTTTGAAATTTTATATTCTGATGTGAATGTATTAGTTATTCTTCCGATTTCAGATTTAATAATTGATAAAGTTCGATTATCTAATTTAAAAAATTCATTATTAAAAAATTCAAGTGATGAATATAAATCAAAAGTATTAGATGTAGATAATTTTCCAGATATAAATAATTTTCTTAAATAGGGGATTTTTGTTTTAAAATAATTTGAATTAAAAATTAAGTTGTTTATTTCTTTAAAAGTTACATATCCATCATTGTAAATTCTACATAGTTTGATGCAATTAGCTATAGCTTCTTCTACAATATCAAGCCAATATGAATCAGAGTTATTTTTTGAAAATAATAGTAATATTGTTTTTAATCTATTTGCTAAAATTGTTGGTGAGATATTTGGCTTATGAAGTGGATTATATCTTAAATTAGAATTAATAGAGATTTCTATTATGTCTTTTTCTCTTCCATATTTTTTACAATATCTTAATACTTGATTATAATAATTTCCTTTAACATCTAATATTAAAATTCCGATTTTATTTTTGTTTTTTATTAATTGTTCTGTAAATGGGTACATGGCTGAACTAGTTTTCCCTGTACCAATAGTGCCAGTAATAAAAATATTTTGATAAAGGGATCTTTCAGGAATAAAGATTTTATTATTATTAGAATCAGTTCCAATGAATAATGCAAGGTTCTCAATATGGGAAGAATTGATTTTTTTATTAAATAATTTTTTATCAATACTTATTTTAGAAAAAAATAATTTAGAAATATAATTAGATATAATTATATAAGATATAATACTAGTTAAAACATGAAGTTTTTTTATATAATTCCATGCTTCTGGATATTTTAAACAAATGTCAAAAGGTTTAATACTATATGGAATTATTATACTATTGGAATAAAAAACTGGTTTAAGAATGTAAAATGTGAATATAAATAATAATGAAGAGATAGATATGATAAATATAATTTTTAATAAAAATTTCATTTTTACTCCTTACTTTTAGATTGTTTTTGTTTTATTTTTAATTTAGCACCTTGGATATGATTAAAGAAAAATAAATCAAAAAAATTATATATAGAATAAAATATTATAAAAGAATTAATAATAAAAATAATAAAAAATATATGAATAACTATTTTGTAACTATCACTCCTTTCCTATAAATTGCCAATATAATATAACAATTTTCGTTATTTGTCTATACTTTTTATTAAATTTATGATAAAATATTTTTCGACATGCAAAGTGCTACAAATAGAGACTTTTTTCGATAAAAGAATTTGTCGAAAATCCAAAAAATAGGAGGTTAATATGAAGATTGATAAAAATATAAAAATAGGAGATTTATTAAATGAATATCCAGAAAAAGCAGAAATATTATTAAATGCTGGAATGCATTGTTTAGGATGTCCTGCATCACAAGAAGAAACTTTAGAAGAAGCTTGTATGGTTCATGGAATAGATGTTGAAGAATTAGTTGAAAATTTGAATAAATAATATTGATTTAAAAAATTATAATGGTATAATGTATTAAGAATGTGTATCTATAGCTCAGTAGGATAGAGCGCTCCCCTCCTAAGGGAGAGGTCGCTGGTTCGATTCCAGCTAGGTACACCATTTTTTTGCATAAAAAGTAGGAGTATTTATGAAAGAAAAATATATGTTAGAAGCATTAAAAGAAGCTAAAAAAGCGTATTTAAAAAAAGAAGTTCCAGTAGGTGCTATTATTGTAAAAGATGGTTTAATAATTTCAAGAGGTCACAATTTAAAGGAAACAAAACAAAATTCTATTGAACATGCTGAAATAGTTGCAATTAATAAAGCTTGTAAAAAATTAAAATCTTGGAGATTGATAGATTGTGAGATGTATGTAACTTTAGAACCATGTGTTATGTGTGCAGGTGCAATAATAAATTCAAGAATTAAAAAGTTATATATAGGAACAATGGATATGAAAACAGGAGCCTGTGGTTCTAAATTAGATTTATTAAATGATTATAAATTTAATCATAATGTTGAAGTAGAAAAAGGAATATTAAATAAAGAATGTGAATATATATTAAAAGACTTTTTTAAAAAGTTAAGAGAAGGAAAAATAAATACGGAGGAAAAATAATGATTGATTTAGAAGGGTCAAGAAATAATAAAAAAAAGGTAATAAAAATTAGTTTATTTTTATTAGTTATTGTAGTTATTATATCTGTTATTGGAATATTATTAATGAAATATAATGTTGAAGGAGAAACTAATTTACCTTTTGAATTAAAAGAAATTTTGATAATAAGTTCTGCAGATGCTAATGAAATTGAAAATGGAGAAAAAAGATGGAATTTAGATATTTTACAAAATAATGATATATATATAGAAATAAAGAAGAACAATTATTATAATGGAAATGAAGAATTGAAAAATGTAACAATAGAAAATATTAATTATATAAGTAAACCTCAAATAGGTGAACCACACATATATAAACCAACACAAGAAGGTGATTTTACATATATTTATAGTGATGAGTATATAAGCAATGATATATTAGAATATAGTGTTACAGGTAGTAATAATATTAAAAAAATGGAACTTGCAAATGATGGAGGACTTGTAACTTTTAGTAGTTGTAGTAAAAATATTGCGCAATATGTATCAGATGAAGATACAGAAATAAAGTATGATGGTTCTTTATTACAAAAGGTTAATATTAATGAAGAGCAATTAAAATATAGTTTAGGTTTTGATATAATAATTGAGACGGTTTCAGAAAAGAAATATAAAGCATCTATTACTTTAGATATACCTATGGATAATTTTATAAACGATGGACTAGCTAAAAAGGAAATAAAGGATAATGAAAAAATTATATTTAAAAGAATATAATTTATACTTGATAAAAATTAAATAGCATTATATAATATTAATGGAAATATTGATGAACATGTTAATTAAAAAGTAATAATATAAAAAAATAATTGTATGACCTTTGTATGGAGAACATGATTCGATAAGAAGCTATGAACCTCGTCAGATTCGGAAGAAAGCAGCGATAAATAGTGTATTATGTGAATATATGTTTTCCATAGAAAGGTCATATGATTAATTATAGAGGTGATATTTTTGAATTATACATCACTTTATAGAAAGTTTAGACCACTTAATTTTGACGAAATGGTTGGACAAGAACATATAACAAAAACTCTTAAAAATCAAATTATTTCAGGAAGAGTAGGACATGCGTATTTGTTTAATGGTGGTAGAGGAACTGGAAAAACATCTGCTGCTAAAATACTTGCAAGAGCGGTAAATTGTTTAAATTTAAAAGATGGAAATCCTTGTAATGAATGTGAAATATGTAAAGCTATATTAGATGGTTCTCTTACTGATGTAGTAGAAATGGATGCTGCTTCAAATAATAGTGTAGAGGATATTAGAAGTATTAGAGAAGAGGTGAATTTTTTACCTACACTTGCAAAATATAGGGTATATATAATAGATGAGGTACATATGTTATCAACAGGGGCATTTAATGCTTTGTTAAAAACACTAGAAGAACCTCCTTCACATGTTAAATTTATACTGGCAACAACAGAGCCACAAAAATTACCTGCAACAATATTATCAAGATGTCAAAGATTTGATTTTAAAAAGATAAGTGTAGAAAATATTGCTAAAAGATTAAAATTAATTTGTGATGAGATAAAAGTAAAAATATCGGATGATGCATTAAATTTAATTGGAGTTATTTCAGAAGGAGCTATGAGAGATAGTTTAAGTATTTTAGAAAGATGTATACAAGATGGTGATGATGATATAACTGAGGATAAAATAAGAGATATGGTTGGTATTCCAAAATTAGAATACATATCTAAAACTGTTCAAAGTGTAATTGATTTTGATGTTGACTCAGCTGTATTAATAACAGAAAAAATATTAAATGAGGGTAAAGATATTAGTTATTTATTGTGGGAAATTATAAAATATTTAAACAATATGTTAATATATAAAAGTTGTGGAAAAGTAAATATTTATAATGAAAATGATAGTTTAACATTAAAAAATATCGCAGATAATGCAACAAAGCAAAGAATATTAAATTTAATTTATGAGTTTTCTAATTTAGAAAATAATATAAAATGGACTTCTCAAAAGAATATAATGTTTCAATCAGGAATAATAAAAATGTGTATAAAAATTGATAATAACGATTTTGAAACAAGAATAAAAAATATTGAGGATAAATTAGAAAATTCTAGTATTAGAATAACAAAAAATAAAGAAAAAACTATTGAGAAAAAAGAAAATGAAAATAAAAATGTTGAGCAAATAGTAAAAAAAGTAGCAAATTTAAAAACAACTAATTATTGGAAGGATGTTGTAAAAAAATTAAAAGATAATGGAAAAATAATGATATATACTAATTTATTAAATACTGATGCTGTTGAAGTTGCAGATGATGTATTAGAAATAGAGTTTAAAAATGGTATAACTAATTTTGGAAAAACTGTTTTAAATAATAAAGAAAATATTAGTGAGATATCTAAATTAGTAGAAGAAATTTCGGGCAAAAAAATGAAAATAAAATATAAAGATGAAAAAAGTATTGACAATAATGAGATTAATGGGTTAAATAGTTTAGGGATACCTATAAATATTATAGATTAGCTATAATATATGCAAAATTTATTTGTAATTATTGCACAAATATAGAATTTAATCTTATTATATAGGAAAAATTAATAATTTTAGGAGGTAATGATGGGTAAAAAAGGTGGATTCCCTGGTAATTTCGGAGGATTTGGCGGAATGAATATAAATCAATTAATGAAAGAAGCAAAAAAAATGCAAGCCGATATGGAAAAGTCTCAAACAGAAATTGCATCAAAGGAATTTGAGGCAACTGCTGGTGGAGGAGCTGTAAGTGTAAAAATTACTGGAGATAAAAAAATAAAAGAATTGATTATAAAAAAGGAAGTTGTTGACCCAGAAGATATTGAGATGTTACAAGATTTAATAATTACATGTGTAAATGAGGCTATGAGAAAAGTAGATTCTGAAACAGCTTCACAATTTGGAAAATACAATATACCGGGTTTAATGTAATCAAAAAAGATACTCTAAAATGAGTATCTTTTATTTGACAATAGTATTTTTTTATTTTAAAATTTTAATTAAAATAACTAATAGGAGACAAGGAATTATGTCATATTATTCACCATCTATAGAAAAATTAATTGAATGTTTTGAAAGATTACCAAGTATAGGACATAAAAGTGCCGTAAGGTTAGCATTTCATATTTTAAGTCAATCAGAGGAAGACACAAGAGATTTTATAAATTCAATATTAAGTGCAAAGAAAAACTTAAAGTATTGTTCTATATGTTATAATATTTCGGATACAGATCCATGCAATATATGTAGTAATAAAAATCGAGATAGCAAAACAATTTGCGTTGTTGAGAATGTTAGAGATATAGTTGCTATGGAAAAAACACATGAATATAAAGGTGTGTATCATGTATTACATGGTTCAATATCACCAATGAATGGGATTGGACCAGATGAAATAAAAATAAAAGAATTATTAGATAGAATTAGACAGGGAGATATAAATGAAATTATTTTAGCAACAAATCCAAGAGTAGAAGGTGAAGCTACGGCTATGTATATAGCAAAATTGATAAAACCTTTGGGAATAAAGGTAACTAGAATAGCTCATGGAATACCTATTGGTGGAGATTTAGAATATACAGATGAAGTAACTTTAATAAAAGCAATGGAAGGAAGACGAGAAATATAAGATAGTGATGGAAAATAGTGTGAAAAAACATGAATTTTCTTAAGAACTAAATTAGCTCGGATGGAG
>CALXBW010000038.1 GCA_944386645.1 uncultured Clostridia bacterium
TACCATAAATTAGTATATTATATTTACATAAAAAAGTCAATGCAAATTTCCTTGATTTTTTTAAATTAGGTATATACAAACAAAAAAAAAAATTATATAATATATCCTGAATTATAGAAAATAATTATTTTTTAATTTTAAAAATCAGAATGGGGAGATTTTAAATGGAACTTAAAAAAATATTGTCTGGAATAGAAGGACTAAAAGCTAAGGGAAATTTAGATTTAGATATAAGTAATCTAGAAAGTGACTCAAGAAGAGTAACAGATGGTACATTATTTGTTGCAATCAGAGGTTTTGAAACAGATGGACATAACTATATAGCAGATGCAATAAAAAATGGTGCTATAGCTATAATGGTAGAAGAAGGTGCAGAGTTTGATAAAAAACAATTAAATAATGAAATAACACTTATAGTAGCTAAAAATACAAGATATAGTTTAGCTATTATGGCATGCAATTTTTATAAAAATCCTTCTAAAAAGTTCAAGTTAATAGGAATAACTGGTACTAAAGGAAAAACAACAACATCATTTATGATTAAATCAATACTAGAAAAAGGCGGATTAAAAGTTGGTTTAATAGGAACAATTGCAAGATATATAGGAAATAAATTCTTAGGAGAAAGTGCTAGAACAACTCCTGATAGCTTAGAATTACAAAGATTATTCAGCCAAATGGTAGATGAAAAAGTTGATGTAGTTGTTATGGAGGTATCATCACAGAGTTTAAAATTAGATAGAGTTGCAGGATGTGATTTTGATATAGGAATATTTACAAATTTCTTAAGAGATCATATAAGCGAAAAAGAGCATCCAAATATGGAGGATTATTTTGAATCAAAATTAAAATTATTTAAAATGTGTAAAAAAGCATATATAAATGCAGATGATTTTCGTGTTGCAAAATTGACTAAAATGGATTTACCTTGTGAAATAATGACATATGGAATAGACAATATGAGTAATTTAATAGCAAAAGATATTACTGTAACTAATATGTCTGTTGATTTTAAAGTAAAAATAGGAATGAAAAATGAAAGAGTAAAAGCTTTTATACCAGGTAGATTTAGTGTTTATAATGCTCTTGCAGCAATATCTGTTGCAAATTCTTTTGGTATAGACGCAGAAAAAATAAAAGAGGCATTAAGCGAGGTTAGAGTTCCAGGAAGAAGTGAGCTTGTAGATAATAAAAAAGAACTAGTTATAATGATAGATTATGCACATACACCAGAAAGTTTAGAAAACATATTACAAGCAGTAAAAACTTATACAAAAGGTAGAGTTATAAGTGTATTTGGCTGTGGTGGAGATAGAGATGCAACTAAAAGACCAATAATGGGAGAAGTGTCAGGAAAAATTGCTGATTATACAATAATTACATCAGATAATCCTAGAACTGAAGACCCTGATAAAATAATAAAAGAAATAGAAAAAGGAATTAAAAAGACAAATGGCAAATATATATGTATAGAGGATAGAAGAAAGGCAATAAAACATGCAATAGAAATGGCAAATAAAAGAGATTTAATACTTTTAGCAGGAAAGGGGCATGAGCCTTATCAAGAGATAAATGGAGAAAAACATCCTTTTGATGAAAGAGTAATTGTAAGAGAAATAATAGATGAAATAGAAAAAGGCAAAAAGAAAAAGTAGGGAGTGATTTTTTTGGATTTCCAAGTTAAGGTATTATTGCTATCTTTTACTATAACGGTAATTGCATCAATAATAATAATACCTATACTAAAAAGACTTAAAGTTAAACAAAAAGAAAGAGTTGATGGACCAAAATCACATCTGATAAAACAAGGAACTCCTACTATGGGTGGAATTATTTTAATGATAAGTGTTGTATTAACATCGGCATGTGGCTTTTTATATTATTATAATAAAGAAATAGATGTAGCAATTAAAATACTTCCACTTGTATTTATTGCATTAGGTTTTGGAACAGTAGGATTGGTTGACGATTTTAAAAAAGTTGTATTAAAAGATACAAAAGGTTTAAAACCAGCTTATAAAATGATAGGATTACTTATTGTATCAGTTGTATATGTTTTATATATAACTCAAGTATTAAAAATAGGGACGCAAACATATATACCTTTTTTTGATATATACATTGATTTGCCAATATGGATATATATACCTTTTGCAATATTTGTAATTTTAGCAACAACAAATGCAGTAAATTTAACTGATGGAGTAGATGGTTTAGCAGCAAGTGTAACAGCAATAATAATGACATTTTTAACAGTGGTTTCAATATTATTTGATATAAAAGAAGTAACTGTATTTGGTAGTGTTGTAGTAGGAGCATGTTTAGGATTTTTGGTATTCAATTTACATACAGCGAAAGTTATGATGGGCGATACAGGTTCTTTATTGTTGCGGAGGTGTTATTTCTGCGATAGCATTATACTTTAAAATGCCATTAATATTAATAATAATTGCTTTAGTACCATTAGTAGAAACATTATCTGTACTAATTCAAGTTGTATTTTATAAAAAAACAGGAAAAAGAATTTTTAAAATGACGCCAATTCATCATCATTTTGAACTTTGTAATTGGAAAGAGAATAAGATTGTATCAGTATTTAGTATTGCAACATTATTATTATGTATAATTGGTTTATATGCGATATAGATTAAGTAAGGAGGGAGATAATGCCAGAGAAAAGTAAAAAGATTAAGAAGTTTGCAAATAAACCTGTAGATTTTATATTATGTATTACAGTTTTATTTTTGCTAGCACTTGGAATTGTAATGGTGTTATCTGCAAGCTCTCCAGCATCTTATGCAGAGACTGGAAATAGTTATTCATATGTACAAAAGCAAGCAATATCAGCTGTAATAGGTTTAATAGCAATGTTTATAATTTCGAAAATAGATTATAGGATATATAAAAGATTTTATAAAATAATATATTTTTTATCCATACTAATAATAGCAATTGTTCCTCTAATAGGAACAGAGGTAAATGGAGCTAAAAGATGGATTGATTTAAAATTTACTACATTTCAACCTTCAGAGTTAACAAAATTAGGATTAATAGTTTTTTATGCTGCATATCTAACAATAAATAGAGATAGATTAAAAGAATTAGGAAAGGGATTTATAATACCATTTGTTTATTTAGCACCAGTGGCCATTATCTTATTAGGATTTCAGGAACATTTTAGTGCAACACTAATAATAGCAATGGTTGTTTCTGTTATGATGATTGTAGGAGGAAGTAAAATTTCTCATTTTATGACATTTGGATTAGCTGGTGCAGTAGGAATAGTAATTTTAATATTAACACAAGGTGCAGAATTCAGAATGGGAAGAATAACATCATTTTTAGATCCATGGGCAGATCCTCAGGGAGATAGTTGGCAGATAATACAAAGTTTATATGCAATAGGATCTGGAGGATTATTTGGTGCAGGACTTCGGTCAAAGTAAGCAAAAATATTTATATCTACCAGAACCACATAATGATTTTATTTTTTCAGTATTAGCTGAAGAATTAGGTTTTGTTGGATGTTTTATAGTAATATTGTTATTTGCAATATTCATCTGGAGAGGTGTTATAATAGCAATGAAAGCACCTGATATGTTTGGAAGTTTACTTGCAGTTGGAATTACTACATTAGTTGGACTACAAGCAATTATAAATATAGCAGTTGTAACAGGTTCAATGCCAGTTACAGGAATGCCACTTCCATTCTTTAGTTATGGAGGAACAGCGCTGATTATTTTACTATGTGGAGTAGGAGTCCTCCTAAATATATCAAGAGCAAGTTCAAAAGCATAAAAAGTATATTCGTATTATAATTTGAAATTAAGTATACTAATGCCAAAATTAAATATACTTTTTATTTGTAACTCCCAGCATCGCACAGTCTGTAAAACAGACTGTAAGCTTGCTGGTCCCCACGAATTGTTACTTCATAAAAAGTATATTTAATTTTGGCTATTATATAATATATTGTGTTGCAAGATTTTGATATAATGATATTTCATAAATTTTTCGGCTCAATACGATATTTAAGAATTTGTAACATAATTTAATGAGCCTCTTTCATTCAGGCTCAAAATCGAAGATTTTGCCCATGAACATTCCTCATTAAATTATATAACAAATTCTATAAACATCTCCAATCGCATTCAAAATTTATTCAATATTATTATATCAAAATCTATAAAAAAATAATCGAATAGTTGTAGGGGAAAGCAGTGTTCGCCCGCACTATAATGTATATTCGTATTATAATATTATTGACAAATTATATAAATTATATTAAATTAACAAAAGATATGCTACTATAGCATATCTTTTAAATTTCTAATAAATAAATGTTAGGAGGAAAAAATGAGAGTAATTATAGCAGCAGCTGGAACTGGAGGGCATATCAATCCAGGTATTGCAATTGCAAATAAAATAATGAAAGAAGAGAAAAATTCTGAGGTATTATTTGTTGGAACATCAAGAGGAATAGAAAAGGATTTAGTACCAAGGGCAGGATATAAATTAGAAACAATAGAAGCATATGGTTTTAGTAAAAAAATAAGCAAAGATAACATAAAAAAAATGATAAAAACAGTAAAATCAGTTAAGGTAGCAGAAAATATAATAAAAAAATTCAAACCTGATATTGTAATAGGAACAGGTGGATATATATGTGGTCCTGTTCTTACAGCAGCAAATAAATTAAAAATACCTACTATGTTGCATGAAAGTAATTCTTTTCCTGGCCTTGCAGTAAAAATGCTATCTAAAAAAGTAAATACTATTATGTTAGGTTTTAAAGAAGCAAAAGAATTTCTTCCAAAAGCAAAAAATATAGTTGTTACAGGAACTCCTACTAAAATAAATAAAATGAATTTAGATATAGATGATATTAAAAAAATTAAAAGAGAAATGAATTTAGATATAAATCTTCCATTAGTATTAGTATTTGGTGGTAGCCAAGGGGCAAAAAAAATAAATGATGTAATGATAGATATAATATCAAAAAATATGAATAAAACATATCAAATTATATGGGCTGTAGGTCAAAAAAATTTCGAAGATGTTAAAAAAATATTTAAAGAAAATAAATTAGATATTAACAATTTAAAAAATGCAAAAGTTTTACCATATATTTATGATATGGAAAAAGTAATGAATATATCAGATGTTATTGTATGTAGAAGTGGTGCAATAACAATTACAGAAATATGTAAAATAGGAAAACCAGCTATTTTTATACCACTTCCAAATGTAAGTCAAAATCATCAAGAAAAAAATGCAAGAGTGTTACAGAAAATAGGTGCAGCATATATTATATTAAATAATGAAATTACAAAAGATAAATTGTCAGATACTATAAATACTATTATTCTAGATAAAAAGAAGATAAAAGAAATGGGAGAAAGGGCAAATAGTATTTCTATAAATAATGTAGAAGATAGAATATATGAAGAGATAAAAAAATTAATATAGTATTTCATAGATATTTCGCAATTATTACCAAGATTTTATATTTTAATGACATCTATGGAAAAACATGTAAAACTTACTTATAAAAAATAAAAACTTGACGAATAAGAGAATATAATGTATTTTTACGCGAACGAAAAAGCTTGCAATTACTCTATTTACGTATATAATTAGACTATCAAAAACAGATAAGGGGGTAATTATGGCAGCGGAAAGTAAAAAAATATTATATGGAGAAATAAGTTTAAAAAATGAGGATTTTGAAAAAGGAGAAAATAAGCATTTAATAGAGTTAGAATACTATAAAACTCAAAATACATCAAATAACTTATTTAATGTAGAAAATTTTGGAGTAGAAATTAAGAAAAAAGAATACGTAGGCAGTAGAGTTGAAGAAGAGACAAAATGTATTGAGAATGTAACAAGAAAAGAAGAAGTAATAAATGAATTAATAGATACATTAAAAAGAAATAAAGTAACACCAATTTCTTTAGAAGAAGTTGTAAAAGATTTATTTAATGTGTACATATAATAAGAAAAGAGGATATAACGAAATCGAAGATTTCCTTATATCCTCTTTCTGGTTATGATTAAGTAATATTATATAGCAAAAATTAAATATAACTTTTTATTTGTAACTCCCAGCATCGCACAGTCTGTAAAACAGACTGTAAGCTTGCTGGTCCCCACGAATTGTTACTGCATAAAAAGTATATTTAATTTTTGCTATATATAATATATTATGTTACAAGATTTTGCTCATGAACATTCCTCATTAAATTATATAACAAATTCTAAAAACATCTTCAATTGCATCCAAAATTTATTCAATATTATTATTTCAAATTCTATAAAACAAAAAAATCTAATTGTATAGTTGTAGGGGCGAACAGTGTTCGCCCGCGCTACAGAGCTATTTCTCAAAAAATTGAATGCATAAATATAATATTTCATATTTTAATGAATACAAAAAAACTTGAAATAAAAAAAGAAAAATGTTAATATAAAGAAGTTAAATGAAAAAAGGATGTTGATAATATGTGGCAATCAGTTATATTATTAATTGGAATATTAATTTCATTATTTGGAGTTGTTTTAATATATGATGCTAGAACAATAACAAATAGAGTTTTTAGTTTTGGAGATCAAAATGAAGCATCACTTGGATTAAAGATGATAGGTTTTATATTGTGTATAGTAGGTGCATTAATAATTATATTAAATAAGTAGGAGGTTTATTGTGTTAAATGCAATAGGAGTTACTCTTAGATATGGAAAAAGAGTATTATTTGAGGATGTTAATATAAAGTTTACAAAAGGTAATTGTTATGGATTAATTGGTGCAAATGGAGCTGGTAAATCTACTTTTTTGAAGATTTTATCTGGTGAAATTGAACCAAGCAAAGGAGAAGTTACAATAGAAAAAGGTGCAAGAATATCTATGCTTAAACAAGATCACTTTGCATTTGAAGAATATACAGTGCTAGATACTGTTATAATGGGAAATCAAGAGTTATATAAGATAATGAAGGAAAAAGAAGCTATATATATGAAACCTGATTTTTCAGAAGAAGATGGAATGAAAGCTGCTAAATTAGAAGAAAGATTTGCAGAATTAAATGGTTGGAATGCAGAATCTGATGCAGCAATTTTACTAAGTAATTTAGGTATAGAAAATGAAAATCACAACAAGTTTATGAAAGAATTAGAGGCAAAAGATAAAGTTAAAGTTTTACTTGCACAAGCTTTATTTGGAAATCCAGATGTTCTTTTATTAGACGAGCCTACTAATGATTTAGATATTAAAAGTATAAATTGGTTACAAGATTTTTTAATAAATTTTGAAAATACTGTTATAGTTGTTTCACATGATAGATATTTTTTAAATAAAGTATGTACACATATTGCAGATGTTGATTTTGGAAAAATAAAAGTATATAGTGGAAATTATGATTTTTGGTATGAATCAAGTCAATTAGCTTTAAAACAAATGAAAGAATCTAATAAAAAGAAAGAAGAAAAAATAAAAGAATTGCAAGAGTTTATTGCGAGATTTAGTGCTAATGCTTCTAAATCAAAGCAAGCAACTTCTAGAAAAAAATCATTAGAAAAAATTCAATTAGATGAAATAAAACCATCAAATAGAAAATATCCATACATAGATTTTAAACCAGATAGAGAAATAGGAAAAGAAGTATTAACAGTTGAGAATTTATCTAAGACAATTGATGGAAAGAAAATATTAGATAATATATCTTTTAAAGTAAATAGAGAAGATAAGATTGCATTTTTAGCAGATAATGAAATAGCAAAAACTGTTCTTTTTCAAATATTAGCAGGTGAATTAGAGCCAGATTCTGGTGAAATAAAATGGGGAACAACAGTTACAACATCATATTTTCCAAAAGATAATAATTATTTATTTAATACAAATATGCCTATAGTAGATTGGCTAAGACAATATTCAAAAGATCCAGATGAAACTTTTGTTAGAAGCTTTTTAGGAAGAATGTTATTTTCTGGTGAAGAAGCTTTAAAAGAAGTAAAAGTATTATCAGGAGGAGAAAAAGTAAGATGTGTACTTTCAAAGATAATGCTTTCAGGTGCAAATGTTATCATAATGGACGAACCAACTAATCACTTAGATATGGAATCTATTACTTCATTGAATGAAGGTATGAAAAAATTTAAAGGAGTACTTTTATTTACTTCACATGACCATCAATTAGTACAAACTGTTGCAAATAAGATAATAGATATTAAAGAAAATGATTTTATTGTTAGAGAATGTTCATATAATGATTATTTAAATATAGAATAAAAAATTTATAAAAGCTAGAAATAGTAAAGTGGAGGTTATAATGTTAAATATAGCAAAAACAATTGCTGATGAGTTAAATATAAAAGAGCATCAAGTAGAAAATACTATTAATTTGATTGATAGTGGAAATACTATACCTTTTATTGCAAGATATAGAAAAGAAGTTACAGGTAATCTAAGTGATGAAATATTAAGACAATTAGGAGAAAGACTTAATTATTTAAGAAATTTAGAAAAAAGAAAAGAAGAAATAATAAGATTAATAGATGAACAGGGAAAATTAACAGAAGAATTAACAAATTCTATTAATAATGCAAGTATATTATCTGAACTTGAAGATATTTATAGACCGTATAAACAAAAAAAGAGAACAAGAGCAACAATTGCAAAAGAAAAAGGTCTTGAACCATTTGCAAATATTATATATTTACAAATGGAAAAAAAGGATATAAATGAACTGGCAAAAGAATATATAAATCCAGAAAAAGGTGTAGAAACTGTAGAGGATGTATTTAATGGAGCTATGGATATAATAGCAGAAAATATTTCTGACAATGCTGAATATAGAAAGAGAATTAAAAAAATGTGTTTTAGAGAAGCTGTTATTATTTCAAAAGCTGCTAAAGAAGAAAAATCTCCATATGAAATGTATTATGATTTTAGTGAATTAATTTCTAAAGTTCCAAGTCATAGAATTTTAGCTATGAATAGAGGAGAAAAAGAGGAATTTTTAAAAGTTAAAATAGATAAACCAGAAGAAAAAATATTAGATTATATAAAAAGAGATATAATAAAAGATAAAAATAGTCAATTTAGTAAAATATTAAATACAGCTATAGAAGATAGTTATAAACGTTTAATTGAACCTTCGATAGATAGAGAAATTAGAACAGATTTAACAGAAAAAGCAGATGAAAAGGCGATAAATGTATTTGGAAAAAATGCAAAACAATTGTTATTACAACCACCAATAAAAAATATAAATGTAATTGGATTTGACCCTGCATATAGAACAGGTTGTAAAATTGCTGTAATTGATAGTACAGGAAAGTTATTAGATACAACAACTATATATCCAACTGAGCCACAAAATGATATTGAAGGTTCTAAAAAAGTTATAAAAAATTTAATTAATAAATATGATATAGATATGATTGCTATAGGTAATGGAACAGCTTCAAGAGAATCAGAGATGTTTATATCAGACACTCTAAAAGAAATAGACAAAAAAGTATATTATGCTATTGTTAGTGAGGCAGGAGCTTCTGTATATTCTGCATCAAAACTTGCAACAGAAGAATATCCAGATATAAATGTTTCATTAAGAGGAGCTATATCAATTGCAAGAAGATTACAAGATCCTTTAGCAGAACTTGTAAAAATAGATCCTAAATCTATAGGTGTTGGGCAATATCAACATGATGTAAATCAAAAAAGATTAAATGAAAGTTTAACAGGAGTTGTAGAGGATGCTGTTAATTCAGTTGGAGTAGATGTAAATACAGCAACACCATCATTACTTTCATATGTAGCAGGTATAAATAAAACTATTGCTAAAAATATAGTTAAATATAGAGATGAAAATGGAAAAATAAAAAATAGAAAAGAACTATTAAAAGTACCAAAATTAGGTAAAGTAGCATTTGAACAATGTGCAGGATTTATAAGGATTTTTGATGGAACAAATCCACTTGAAATTACTGCTGTTCACCCAGAAAGCTATGATGTAACAGAAAAATTATTAAAAGAATTAGGATATAACACTGAATCTATAAAAGATAAAGAAAAATTAAATGAATTAAGGGTAAAACTAAAAGATATAAACATAAAAGAAATGGCAAAAAAACTAAATATAGGGGAACTAACATTAAAAGATATTATTGACGAGTTATCAAAACCGGGAAGAGATCCGAGAGAAGATTTACCTAAACCAATATTAAGATCAGATGTATTGAAATTTGAAGATTTAAAAGAGGGAATGATTTTAACAGGAACAGTAAGAAATGTAATAGATTTTGGAGCTTTTGTAGATATTGGAGTAAAGCATGATGGATTAGTACATATTTCTGAAATGGCAGATAGGTTTGTAAAAAATCCTTCAGATGTTGTTTCAGTTGGAGACATTGTTAAAGTTAAAGTAATTGGCATTGATAATGAAAGACAAAAAGTGAAATTATCAATGAAGGTATAAATTGTAGCAAAAAATCAAAATAACAGCTGTAGGGGAAAGCAGTGTTCGCCCGCTCTCCAAAGATATTTCTCAAAAAAATGAAAAACAAAAACCTCCAAACACATGCATATATTTAAATTATTAATCATTCATCATTCACTATTCATTATTCACCGCAACCGAAGGTTGCAGTCATAATAATAAAATAGTAAAATATAAATGCATAAAAAATATAATTGTTTGGAGTGTTTATTATTAATAGATTAGATAAAGAATTAGTTGAAAGAAATTTAGTAGATTCAAGAACAAAAGCACAAGAATTAATTGAAAAAAAATTAGTAACATGTAATGGCAAAATAATAGATAAAGCAAGTTATAAAGTATCAAGTGAAGATATTATAAAAATAATAGAAAATGATTGTTTTAAATATGTTTCAAGAGGAGGATTTAAATTAGAAAAAGCAATATTAAATTTTAAAATCGATTTAAATAATAAAATTGTAATGGATATAGGTTCATCTACAGGAGGATTTACAGATTGTTCATTAAAAAATGGAGCAAAAAAAGTTATTGCAATAGATGTTGGAACAAATTTGTTACATGAAAAATTAAGGAAGAATCCTAAAGTAGAATTACACGAAAAAGTAAATATAAAAAAATTAAGCAATAAGTTATTTCATGGTATAGATTTTATCACAATAGATGTATCTTTTATATCTGCAATAAATGTAATAAGCAAAATAAAAGATATAGGAATAAAAATAGATATTATGTGTTTAATAAAACCACAATTTGAATGTGGCAAAGATATTGCAAATAAATACAAAGGTGTGATATTAAATAAGAAAATTCACAAAGAAATTATAAATAATTTTATAAAAAATATTAATAAATTAGGATTTTATATAAAAAATTTAGATTATTCTCCAATAAGAGGAGGAGATGGAAATATAGAATATATTTCTTTAATAACAAATAAGGAATGTAAAAATAGTGTGATAAATGTGGATTGTGTAATAAAAAACGCATTCAAACAATAAAGTTAAATATTATATGTTACAATTCACAGCATACGATTTTGATATAATAATATTCATAAATTTTTCGGCTCAATACGATATTTAAGAATTTATAATATAATTTAATGCGCCTCTTTCATTCAGGCTCAAAATCAAAGATTTTGCCCATGAACATTCCTCATTAAATTATATAACAAATTCTATAA
>CALXBW010000039.1 GCA_944386645.1 uncultured Clostridia bacterium
TTGTTCAATATTGATTTTTAAATTATTTTAATTTATAATTCTTTTTAGATTAATTTTAAGGGTGATTAAATGAGTAAAAATTTTTTTAATTTAACTAGTCCACAAAAATCAATATGGTATACAGAAGAATATTTATCTGGAACCAATATTGGCAATATTTGTGGTACATTGGTTTTTAAAGAAAGTGTGGATTTTAAAAAATTAGAACAAGCTATAAATATATTAATTAAACAACATGATAATTTTAGAATTAAATTTATAATAGATAATAATACTCCTAAACAATATATTGAAGATTATTCATATATAAAATTAAAACCTGTTGAACTTTTTACTAATAAAGATTTATCTGATTTAGAAAAGAAAACCGTTTCTAATAGATTTAATCTTATTGAAAACTTTTTATATAAATTTATAATATTTAAATTTTCAGATAATACTGGCGGTTTTATTTTAAATATTCACCACCTTATTTCTGATGGATGGTCTTTCAATATACTCCTTAATGAGATTATAAAAATCTATAATTCATTAATAAATAATGAAAATATTGATATTCCTTCATATTCATATATTGATTATATAAAAAAAGAAAATGATTATTTAAACAATTCTCAATTTGAAAAAGATAAACAATTTTGGAATTCTATAATTAATAATATTCCTGAAATAGCTGTAATACCTAACTCTAAAAATACAAATAATTTATTTTCTTATAAGTCTAATAGGTTAGATTTCGATTTACCATCTGATTTATTAGATTCTATAAAAAATTTATGTAATGAATATAATATTTCTTTATTTACTTTTTTTATGAGCATATATTCCATTTATATAAATAGAGTTACTAATTTAAATGATTTTATTATTGGAACCCCCATATTAAATAGAAGTAATCATGAAGAAAGAAATACATGTGGAATGTTTACAAGTACTGTACCTTTTAAAGTATCTGTAGAAAATAATATAAAATTTTCAGATTTTATATTAAATGTTTCAAAAAATACTCTGCAATATCTAAGGCATCAAAAATACCCATATCACTCTTTACTTACAGATATAAGAGAAAAAAATAATAAATTTTCTAAACTATATACAATTTTATTATCTTATCAAAACTCTTTTTATCAAAAAAATATTGATAGTAAAAAATATAAATTACATTGGACATCAAATAATTGTATATCAGATAGTTTAGATATTCACATATATGATATATCAAATGAAAAAATAAATATATCATATGATTATAAAGCAGACTTTTATGATGATGTGGATATTATAAATATCCACAATAGAATAATAAATATAATATACCAAATAATACACAACTCACATATACATTTAAATGATATAAAACTTTTAACAAGTGATGAAGAAAAAGAAATATTAATAGATTTCAACAATAATAATTTAAAATATAATAGTAAAAATATAATAGAGATGTTTAAAGATAATGTGTTTAAAACTCCAAATAATATAGCATTAATATATAAAGATAAAACTGTAACATACTCTCAATTAGATACTTTATCTAATCAAGTAGCACACTATTTAAATAGTATAGGATTAGACAAAAATTCCATAATTAGTATTTGTATGCCAAAAGATATGTGGTTTATTATATGTCTTTTAGCTGTTCAAAAAATTGGTGGTGTTTACTTACCAATATCAGTTAATTATCCACAAGATAGGATTAATTATATGATTACAGATAGTAATTCTGATGTCATTATTACAGATTTAAATATTAATACTACAAATAATAATTGCAAAAAAATAAGCATAAATAGCATAAATTTCGATGAGTTTTCCACAAGTTATACATGTCCTGTTATTTCACTTGATGATTTGTCTTATATTATATATACTTCTGGCTCAACAGGTACACCAAAAGGTATAAAAGTAACTCATAGCAACTTATTAAATTTTGTACATAGTTTTAATAATTGTTTTAATAAGAAATTTAACTCATCTGATTATTGTCTTTCTTTAACTGATATATCTTTTGATGTTAGTATCTGTGAAATGATTGTTCCACTTGTATTTGGAGCAAAACTAGTAATTTATGAAGAAAACACATTAACTGATTTAAACTTACTTTGTGAGACAATTTATAAAAATAAAATTACATTTTTATATTTACCACCAAATATCTTAACAGATGTTTATGAAATATTAAAAAATATGCACACTGATATTAATAAATTTTTAGTAGGAATTGCACCTATAAAAAATGAAATATTAAATAAATATCTTAAATTAAATAGTAAAATTGAAATAATAAATGGATATGGTGCCAGTGAAGCTACTATATGTTCAACTTTTTATAAGTTTCATGAAACCACAAATTCTAATGAAATCGTTCCTATTGGTAAACCAATAAATAATAACAATATTTATATATTGGATAATTACCAAAATATTCAACCAATAGGTTTAAAAGGTGAAATATACATTTCTGGTAAAAATGTTTCTAATGGATATATTAATAGCAATTTAAATAAAAATAAATTTATTGATGATCCATTTTTTCCAGGCAATAAATGTTATAAAACTGGTGATATAGCTTACTGGAATCCTGACGGTAATATAACTTTTGTTGGTAGAAACGATAATCAAATAAAATTTAGAGGTTATAGAATAGAACTTGAAGAAATAACAAATATATTAAAACAAATTAGTGGTATTTCAAATGCAGTAACAACACTAAAGACAATTAACAATATTGAATATATTGTATCATATTATGAAGGAGATTTAGATGATAAAAATTATATTAAATCATTCTTAAAAACTAAGCTCCCTGTTTATATGATACCTTCATATATAATAAAACTTAATAAAATTCCTTTTAATATTAATGGAAAAATTGATGAAAATAATTTACCAGATATTAATACAAGTCTTGCAATAAAATTAGATCCTATTAATAATACAGAAGAAATATTAGTTGATATGTGGAAAAATATACTAAACATTAGTGATATCGGAACAAATGAAGATTTCTTTGAAATAGGTGGAGATTCACTAAGTGCTATAAGATTACTATCTAGTATTAAAAATACTTTTAATATAGATATTTCAATATCTGATATATTTAATAATAGTACAATTAAAAACTTATCTACTTTTATAAATTTGCATGATAAATCTAATACTTTAAAAATATACAGAAGTGCAAAAAAAGATTATTACAATGTTTCTTCTGCACAAAGAAGAATGTATTATACAACATATATAACAGACCCAGATAATATTGTTTATAATGTTACTGGCTGTGCACTTTTTGACTTAACATTAGATTCTGAAAAAGTAAAAAATATTTTTAATTATTTAATAAAAAGACATAGTAGTTTTAGAACATATTTTAAAATAATCAATGATACATTAGTACAAGTTGTAAAAGATTCTGTAACAATCAATATTAATACAAGAAAAATTATTTCAAATGATATATCAGAAATAGTTAACAATTTTTCAAAACCATTTGATTTATCAAATGCACCTATACTCAGAGTAGAACTTGTATATATTGAAAACAAAACATTACTTTTAATCGATTCACACCATATAATAATTGATGGTAGATCTTTGAATATTTTAATTTCTGAATTTATTGACCTTTATAGTAATAAATTACTAGGAAATTTAGAATTAGAATATAAAGACTATTCTGAATGGGAATATAATTATATAAATAGTAATAATTTAAAACCTCATGAAGAATATTGGATAAGCGAATTTAAAAATGAGACTCTCTCTCCTATAAATCTACCTTACGATTATAGAAAAACAAATAAACTAACTTATAAAGGAAATACAATTACACAAAAAATTGATAAAGAATTATTTAACAATCTTTTAAATCTTTCAAAAAGACTAGAAGTATCGCCATTTGTGCTATTTATAACTCTACTATATATATTATTATATAAATATACTCAAGATAAAACTATAATAATTGGTACACCAATTGAATCTAGATACTCTAAAGAAATAGAAAATATAATTGGAATGTTTGTAAATACTATGCCTATTAAAATTAAACTAGATTCTAATAAAAGTTTTAAAGATATATTATCAAATGTAAAACAAACAATTATAAAAGATTTAGAACATCAACCATATCCTTATGATTTATTAATAAGGAAATTAAATATAAGTAAATCTAATTCAAGCAATCCAATTTTCGATGTTGCATTTACTTATAAAAATAATAAGGATTTATATTTAAATAATAAAAAAATTACAATAATTGAAGCAAAACCAGAAATTAGTAAATTTGATTTATCAGTTGAAATAGATGCACAAAATTATGAAATCAATTTTAATTATTCCACAGATTTATTTAAAATTGGTACTATAAAAGATATGCTAGCAAACTATTTACAAATTTTAAATGTAATAAATGAAAAAAATGACATATTTTTAAAAGATATTAATATGTTACCAGATGATTATAAAAATACTATACTAAATACATTTAATGATAATAAAAAAGTATATCCTATTAATACAAATATTATATCTTTATTTGAAAAACAAGTGGAAAAAAATAAAAACAATATTGCTTTAAAGTATTTAAATCAAGAAATTACTTATGATAGTTTAAATAAAAAAGTAAATCAATTTTCAAATTATTTATTAAGTTTAGGAATAAAAAAGAATTCTTATATAGCTGTATGTATGGATAAAAATATATCATTAATAATATCTATTTTAGCTGTTAATAAAATAGGTTGTAGTTTTATTCCTATATGTTCTGATTTTCCATCAGATAAAATAAATAATATAATTAAAGATAGTAAAGCAGAATATATAATTGTAAATAATAACACATATGGAATAAAATGTGATAATATAATAAATTTCCACAGTGTTAATTTAAATAATTATAATTTTGAAAACTTAGATACTAATATTTTACCAGAAGATATTTTATATATTATTTATACATCTGGCACAACAGGAACACCAAAAGGAATAACTATATCTAACAAAAACTTAATTAATTTTTTATATAGTTTCAATGATCAATTTGATAATAAATTTGATAATAAAGATAATTGTTTAAGCTTAACAAATATTTCATTTGACGTATTTATATGCGAATTATTCACACCTTTAGTTTTTGGCTCAACACTTGTAATTTATCCTAATAATAAATTAAATGATATTACATTACTATATGAAATTATTAAAAAGGAGAATATAACATTTTTGCATATACCTGCAAGTGTGTTAGATGATGTATATAATTATATTTCTAGTAAAAATGAACATGTAAATATAAATAAATTACTTGTTGGAGTAGAGTCAATTAAAAATTCTAGTTTAAATAATTATTACAATATAAATCCAAATATCGAAATAATAAATGGATATGGTCCTTCTGAAACTACAATTTGTTGTACATTTTTTAAACATAAAAAAACAAGAAATAAAAATTTAATTGTTCCAATTGGAAAACCTGTCAATAATAATGCAATTTATATTATTAATGATGATTATAATTTACAACCAATTGGAGTTAAACGGTCAAATATGTGTTAGTGGGGATAATGTATCTCCTGGTTATATAGATAATAGTCTTAATGAAAAAATCTATTTTAAAAACCCTTTTAGAGAAAATAGTATATGCTATAAAACAGGAGATTATGGATATTGGGACAAAAATGGTAATATTCATTTTACAGGTAGAGTTGACAATCAGGTAAAACTTAAGGGGTTCCGTATTGAATTAAATGAAATCTCAAAAGCAATACAGACATTAGATGAAGTCAGTTATGTTATAACTGCTCTTAAAGTAATAGATTCTATTAAATATATATGTTCATACATAAAAACCAAAAAGCCTGTAACTAAAACATATGTAAGAGAAAAATTAAATAATATTCTTCCATTTTATATGATACCTGCATATATAATATTTTTAGAAGAAATGCCTATGACATCTAATGAGAAAGTTGATATAGATAAACTTCCTCTTCCAACAGATTTAGACATAGTAAAAAATTCTAACATAATTATGCCACCTAAAAATAAAAAAGAATCTATTATATTAGATTTATATAAAAAAGTATTAAATAAAGATGATATTGGAGTAAATCATAATTTCTTTGAACTAGGTGGAGATTCCTTAACTGCTATGAAATTACAAATTCAAGCATTAAATGAAAATATAAGTATTTCATATAGTGATATTTTTACATATCCTACTGTTGAAGAATTATCTGAACATTCACATTATATTGATAACGAAAATATAGATTCTGAATACATAGAAAAGTATAATAAATATAAACCAATAATATCTAAAAATATATTACCTAAAAATTTCAATATAATTTATACACCTATAAATAATATTCTATTAACTGGTGTTACTGGATTTTTAGGAGCACATATTTTAGACAGTTTTTTGAAGCAAGAAATTGGCACTATCTATTGCATAGTAAGACATAAAAATAATATTTCATCTGAAGATCGTTTAAAACAAACATTAAATTTCTATTTTAAAGATAAATATGATAAATTTATTGGAAACAGAATAAAGGTAATTGATGGTGATATTACAAATTACGAATTATCTTTAGAAGAAGATATATACAATAATTTAGGCAAACAAGTAAATACTGTAATTCACTGTGCTGCTTTAGTTAAGCATTTAGGAGAATATAAAGAATTTAAAGAAACAAATATTAAAGGAACTCAGAAAATAGTTGATTTTTGTGAAAAATTTAATTTGAGACTTATACATATATCAACAACAAGTGTTTCTGGTAATGTATCTGCAGATGGTATTTATTTAAATTCTCATTTTACAGAACCAACTATATTTTCTGAAAGAGATTTTTATATAGGACAAAACTTAGATAATTTATATATAAAAAGTAAATTTAAATCTGAAGAAATTGTCTTAGATGCTATTATGCATGGACTTGATGCATACATTTTAAGAATAGGAAATTTAACTAATAGATATTCAAGTGGTATTTTTCAACAAAACCATTTTGAAAATGCATTTGTAAATAGGTTTAATTCTATTTTAAAAATTGGATATATTCCTAATTCTCTATTAGATATTAATGTAGAATTTACTCCTGTAGATTTTGCAGCTGATGCTATTTTAAAAATTGCAACACATTATAATAATAATTTTTCAATATTTCATGTGCTTAATGATAATCTAATAAGTTTAAAAGAGTTATATAATATATTTCAAAATTTAAATATACCTTTAAAATTAGTTGATGATGAAAAATTTCTTACTATTATTAATAATATTAATAATAGTAAATCAAATAATAAGAAATACTTATCTGATATTATTAATAATATTTCTGATGGTAAATTAATCTATGATTCATCAATAAAAATCGATTCTAATTTTACAAAACATTTTCTTGAAAATATAGATTTTAATTGGCCTATTATTGATAAAAATTATATAAAAAAATATATACAATATTTTATTGACATTGGTTATTTTAATATAATAACTAAATTCTAAACCTTAAACAGTTAAAATATAATTTTTTTAGTTTTTATATTGTTTTTAAAGATTTTATTATATATAATTGTATTGAATTGATTTTAGAGGTTTTTATTAGCATTTATGCTAGAATGGAGGTTTTTATGAGACATATTAAACCATCAAATTCTAACTCACAATATAGAATAATTGTTGTTGATGACGAAATTGGTATTATAGATTCTCTATCAATATTTTTAAAAAGAGATGGTTATGATTTTGTAGGAGTAACAGATCCACTAAAAGCAATTGAAATGGTAAGAAATGAACATTTCGATATGCTGATTCTAGATTTTATTATGACACCTATTCATGGTGATAAAGTGATAGAGGAAATTAGAAAGTTTAATAAAAATCTATATATTTTATTATTAACCGGTCATAAAGATTTGGCTCCACCACTTGAAACTATAAGAAGATATGATATACAAGGATATTGCGAAAAAACAGACAAGTTTGACCAACTATTATTATTAATTGAATCTGGTATAAAATCTATTTCTCAAATGAGAACTATTCAAACAATTAATGAAGAACTACTTGAATCAAATAAAAAGTTAGAAAATTCTTATATGGAAAGTATTGAAATATTACGTTATACAGTTGAAGCAAAAGATCAGTATACAAGAGGACATTCTGAAAGAGTATCTGATTACTCTGTATTAGTTGGTGAAAAACTAGGATTATCTGATGCAGATATACATACCTTAAAAATTGGAGGATTGTTCCATGATATTGGTAAAATAGGTGTTCCTGATGCAGTTTTATCTAAACCAGGAAAACTTACAGATGAAGAATACGAAGAAATAAAAAAACATCCTACTATTGGTGCTCAGATACTTTCTAATGCAACAATATTTGCTGATATTATTCCAATAGTAAAATATCATCATGAAAGATATGATGGTAGAGGTTATCCAGAAGGGCTTGTAGGAGAAGATATACCATATTTAGCAAGAATTGCTGCTGTTGCAGATACATATGACGCTATGAGATCTAGAAGACCTTATAGAGATGCCCTTCCAATAGATATTGTTAAAGAAGAATTCAAAAAAAATATAGGTACTCAATTTGACCCTGATATCGCATCTTTATTCTTAGACATTATAAAAAATGATTATGATAAACTTGAAAAAATTGAAAATAGTTATTATGATAAATATATAAATTAATAATTTGCCTTTTTTGTAATAATTATATATAATCAATATATAATTATTATGAAGGAGGCTATTTTTATGAAATTATCTGAAATAAGACAAGAAGCAAGAAATGATTTGAAAGAATCATGGCTAAAAACTGCAATTATTTCTTTCATCTACTTAGTAATATTTTTTGTAATATCTTTTATACAAACAATATTCAAAAATAATGATTTTATTTATATACTAATATCAATCATTTCACTAGTATTAACAATTCCTTTAGCTGCAGGCTTATTATATACACTTATGAAAGTAAAAAATAAAGAAGAAATAAAGATATTTGATTTCATAACTATTGGTTTTAAAAATTTTGCAAAGTTTTGGAAAATAGCATTAAGAATGCTACTTAAAGTTTTACCTCAATTTATATTAACAGTTATATTTGCTATTATAATGGTAGCTGGATATATTAATTTAATTGTATCTGGTTTCTTCTTAGCATTAGCTTATGATGGAGTTGTATTTACTAGCAATATTCAATTTTTCTTGGGTATGCTTATTGTAGGACTTATTGGTTATATTGTTATGATATTTGTTTTATTACCTAAATTTCTTTCTTTTGCTTTATCATATTTAATTTCTTATGATAATAATGAATTATCAGCAAAAGAATGCATAGAAAAAAGTACCCAATTAATGCAAGGTAAAAGATGGAAGCTATTTTGCTTATATCTAACATTTATAGGGTGGGCATTTATATTAGCATTTATATATGCAGTATTTATTCAAACAACACCTTATATAATTATTCCTACTATTGTACTATATATAGGAACAGCATTTCTACTTCCATATATAGTAATGTCATTTATAACATTTTACAAGAAAATTTCATCTTCAACACAAGAAGATGCTGTAAAATCTGAATAAATAAAGAAATTTCTTTGATTGAAACGAGCGAACACTGTTCGCTCATACATTAAATATCACAATTTTGTAATAATCGATAAAATAATCCTATTTTATTAATTTTGTTTATTTGACAAATATATGTTATTTATTTTATAATTGATTAGTCCTTTTTTCTTAAAAGGAGAAAGGGGTGAAATTTTCCTTGAAATCTTTTATAAAATTGCTAGTATTATTTATTATTTACTTAATTTTAAAACATTTTGATGACTAGCAAAAATAACGACTAGGTTGTTCCAGAACCTAGTCATTTATTTTTCCTTGAAATCAATTATCTCTATAATTATTATAGAGCATATTTTATTATATGTCAAATTTATAAATTTATGAATTTTAAGCCATTTGGCTAACTAATTCTCTCATTAAAACCCTTACAGGTACAATTTCTTTTATTTTATCTACATTGCTTCCACAAAAAATAAGTGCATCTTTCATATTACCTTTAGCTGCATTTATTAATGCCTTTGTTATACAATATGGCGTGTTTTTTACATCACAAGTTTTTATGCAATTATAACATCTTTCTATCTTACTTTTTCCATTTTCCGTTAATTTAATAAAATTATTATAAATTGCTCTTCCTGGCATTCCAACAGGACTCTTTATTATTTTTATATCTTCTTTTTTTGCATTAACATATGCATTTTTAAACTCAATAGACGCATCACATTCATCTGTAGCAACAAATCTTGTAGCCATTTGAACTCCACTTGCACCTAAATCCATAAATTTCTTAATATCTTTTCCATCCCATATTCCACCTGCTGCAATAACAGGAATTTCTCTTCCAGTCTCTTTTTCAATCTCTTTTATATAATTTACTACATCTACTGTTATATCTTCTAATTTTGGTTTATTTTCATCTAATAATTCATCTTGTTTAAATCCTAAATGTCCTCCCGCTTCTGGTCCCTCTATTACAATCATATCTGGCACATAATTATATTTGCTCATCCAGTGTTTTACTATTAACTTACAGCATCTCAATGATGAAACTATTGGTGCTATTTTTGTTTTAGTCCCTTTAACATAATCAGGTAATTCCTTTGGTATTCCTGCTCCTGAAATTATTAAATCTATCTTTTGTTTTACACACTCTTTCACAATATCTGCATAATTTTTTAAAGCAACCATAATATTTACACCTAAAATTTTATCTTCACCAGCTATTTCTCTTGCCATTTTTATTTCTTTACCAATTGCTCTTAAATTTGCTGCCATAGGATTTTTATAAAAATCTTCCTCTTGATATCCTATATCTGCTGTAGAAATTATACCAATTCCACCTTCTTTACTAACATTTCCTGCCAATTTATGCATAGAAATTCCAACACCCATACCACCTTGAATAATTGGATATTTTGAAATCTTATCTCCTACTTTTATACCTCTCATAATTTGGCTCCTTCCTGTATAAATTATATCCATAATTTATCACTTGATAACATTTAAGTCAATTATTTTGACTGATTGTTCAGGGA
>CALXBW010000040.1 GCA_944386645.1 uncultured Clostridia bacterium
GTTATATCCACTTTTCTTATTACACTCTTAATTTAAATGTTTTTGGAGCTAATTTGTATGCTATTATTAATGATATAATACAATAACATACAGCAAATATTATTGTTGCTATTCCAAAATATGTAGTAGGCATTTGCACTCTTAAGCAATAATAACATGCAAAATATGTTATTACATTAACTATTGTATATGTACTACTTTTTGTTTCACTTTCTACATTATATGGTTGTAATAAGTAATATATAACTAAATGATGTATTGAGAAAAATACACTCATTGCAATTATTGATGAAAAAATTATTAAATAATTGTATGTATTATCTGTTCCACCTGTTAAATATAAAATAACTGATAGTCCCAATCCTAATATAATTGCTGGAACTAAATTTATTAGAACTACACTTTTTATTCTTTCTTTAAATAAACTTAATATAGCTTTTGGACTTCTATAAAATGAATATGTTAACATACTGTGATCACAATTCATAAACATTGCTTGTGTTACAACTTGCCCTCTATTTATCAAATACATAATAAACACAAAGTAAGGTAAATAAGTTAATAATAATTCATTTGTTTTTGATTTAAACTCTTCATTTGTTTGGGTTATAAATATTACTCCTATTATTATAAATAACAAGATATATGATAATTTTTTTGCTGACTTACTTAAAATTTTACTATGCCTTTTAACAAATAAATCATTAAAATAAGCATATCCTTTTTTATTACTACTTATATTGTCTGTTAATTCTATTTGTCCTAAAACAGTTTCTTTGTTTACTTGTTTTGCTATTTCTTGTACATTCATATTCGAAGTTGTAAGAATTTCTTTATACATTTCTCTATATTTATTAAATTTATTTATATATCTAATACTAAAAATTCCTGCAATTATTGCTATTACTGATATTATTACAAATATTAAAGGGGTTATTACTATATTAAAATATGGTAGACCATATGCTAATAATAAACTTAATCCAACTATTCCCCATATGAATTTTACTGGCTTATTTTCGTTTATAACTATACTTTTCTTCTCATAATCTCTTAAACAATATGCTCCAAATATTACTTTTGCACTTGCTACATAAAATGGAATCAATATACATATTGCCAAATTAATATTTGCTAATAATCCAAATATTATTGTAAATGGCATAAATCCTATTATTATTTTTGCTATAGCATACCAATAATTAGATAATGCATATTTTTTTGCATCCATTCTCATTATAAACATTGCATAATATTTATCCTTTGTTGGATTAAACATATATGTATTCAGTAATGCTCCCGCTATTGTTAAAAATGTTATGATATGTAAGAAAGTATCTTGTGTATTTGTTTTATATAATGATAATACAGCAAATATCATTAAAGCAATATACAATAATTTTCCTAAGAATATTGAGGCTATTTCCATTAGTATACTAATTATATTGCCAATAATTTTTAAAGCTTTACTTTTATATAAACTATCTGGTAATATTTTTTTTATTATTGGAATTTGTTTTATTGAATATATAATTGTATTTACTTTATATGTATTGCGCAATTTAAAGGATTGGATAAATGTTTTAAGCATAATTTTCCTCCTTTAAAGCTGATATAATTTTGTCCTTTAATTCCGCATCACTTAAATTATTACTATCAACTTTTTCTAATACACCATTATTTAATAATACAATTTCATCACATAAACTTAATGCTAATTCCATTATATGTGTAGAGAAAATTATTATATGATCTTTTTTGATTTGTCTTAACATTTGTTTCATTTCTTCTGCAACTACTACATCTAGAGATGTTAGTGGCTCATCTAGTAATAAAATATTAGGATTTGCTATAATGTTTACCAACATTTGCATTTTATTTTTCATACCATGTGAATAGTCTTTTAAGAGTTTATCCCTATCTTCTTTTTCTATTTTCATGAAATCGAAATATTCATCTATTGTTTTTTTGTTTTTAATGTTTTTTTCATTTATTTCTAGAAAGAATTTTAAAAATTCTGTTCCTGTTAAAAATTCTGGTACTGTTGGTGTTGATAAAACATATCCTATGTCTTCTATTGTTACTGCTCTTTCTTTTCCGTTTTCGTTTATTAAAAAGCTTCCTGAATCTACTTTTATATCACTATTTAAGCAATTGAAAAATGTTGTTTTTCCTGCACCATTTCTTCCTAATAATCCATAGATTTTTCCTTTCTCGAATATAAAGTTTATGTCTTTTAATACTTCTTTTTTTTCGAAATTCTTTTTTACGTTTTTTACTATCAGTTGCATATTATCAAACCTTTCTTTTTTTATTTGCCACCATTTTACCATACATTTGGATTATAAGACAATTTTCTAGATGAAAATATATAAATTTTTGAGAAAGTCTTTGTTAGTTCGTACGAACACTGTTTGCCCCTACATCTCTACTTCTATATTTTTAAAAATTGTATAAATGTACTTGTAAGGGTTATAAAACAAAAAACTTAATATATTATTTTTGAAAGTCGAAGTAGTTGTACAGCGTACACTCACACTTGCTAAGTATGTGATACCAAAAAAATAATATATTAAGTTTTGATAATAGTGGCATTATATTAAATTTTATGCCTCTTTAAAAATAATCATAACTTTAAACAAATCTCCATCTATATTAATTTCAAATTCTCCACCCTGTAATTTAGTTAAACTTTCTGAAATTGATAATCCTAGTCCGCTTCCCTCTGTATTTCTAGATTCATCACCTCTAACAAATCTTTGCATTAATTCTTCTTCTGAAATATTTAATTTTTCTCTAGAAATATTTTTGAATGTAACTAAAACATTATCATTTTCTTTATTTACATCAATATATACTCTTGAATTTTCTAATGCATATTTAGATATATTAGAAAATATATTATCTAGAACTCTTGCTATATATCTTCCATCTGCATTAATGTATATATTTTTATCTTTAATATCTATTATAGTTGTTAATCCTATCTTATTAAACTTGTCTTCAAATTCACCAATTTCTTGTTTTATTAGTTCATCTAAATTTATTCTCTCTATATTTAACTTAATATTTCCAGAAGACGCTTTTGATGCTTCAACTAAGTCCTCTGTTAATTTTTTTAATTTTTGTGATTTATTATCTATTATCTCAAGATATTTTTTTATATTTTCATTATCAATATTTTCTTTTTCTAACAAATCAACATAATTAATTATTGAAGTTAATGGTGTTTTTATATCATGTGACACATTAGTTATTAACTCAGTTTTCATTCTCTCACTCTTTAATTGTTCACTTATTGCATTTGAAAAACCACCAGCAATATCATTAACATACTTTGATACTTCTTTTAAATCTCCCTTATAATTTTCTTCATTTAAATATACTTCTACATTACCATTATATATCTCTTGCAGAGCATCTTTAATCTCATAAAATTGTATAGTAATACTATTAACTTTATATATAACAAATATCCATAAAGCAATCATTAATAATATACCGATATCATTAAACTGTAACAGTATAACATTAGCTAGTATAAATAATATAAAATATATTACTACTTTATATGTTTTATTGATTTTATTTAATGTTTTAGATGTTCCATCTTTTAACCATTTATAAAATTTATATATTAAAGTATTTCTTATTAAAGTTTTTGTCTTTATTCTTTTTACTATTGTCTCTAGAAGTAACACTGCTGATATGTACATTATTATTGCACCAATAAAGCAGAATATAAAAATAATTATAAAGTCATTAGAAGTAATAGCTGAAAAGAACATTGCCCCTATAGAAAAAATAATACTTAATACTAATAATGCCAAAAATAAAGCTTGTTTATCTAACCAATTTAATATAACATTTCCATTTTCATCTCTTAATCCTATAAATCTTGCTCCAACAACAATTGCTATTATTAACAATATAGAACTAATTGGTATTGCAATTATTGAAGGAATATATAAATTTTTAGATATATTAAACATTATACTTTGTAATTTTATATTATCACTTATAATTAAGTCATTATCTATTCCAGAAAAATAACTTATATTCTCATCTTCTATTTCTTCAAAAAAACTTTTATATTTTATATTTTCTATAGTTAATTTAGAAATGTTTGTACTTACTCTACCTGCATCATAATTCCAATATATATTATTACTACTAACACTTAAAGATTCTTTTATTTTTTCTATAGAATCTGTGTTCATTGTATGCTCTAAATTTGTATAAGCTATATTTTCATTATTATCTATAATCAAAAAATTAAAATTAGTATATTCATCTGTAACATATATAATTGTACCTTTTTGACCATTTATATCAACATCTTCTTGTTTATCTCTCCATTCTCCATAATATATATTATTACCATCTTCATCATATGCATTAATCATTCTATTAAACATTACTGATATATAATTTTCATATGTATCTGTAAAACCTTGTGAATCTTTGAATTCTTCGTTGTCTTTTATTTGCCCCTGTGCATATACATAACAAACATTTGCAATAGATAATATTAGAACTATTATAAGTATTGGCACAATTATATAACATGCAATTTTTATACCACTTTTACATGTATTACTCATTTACCTACTCCTTACTAATCTAAATTTTCTACTTTATATCCAATTCCCCATATAACTTTTAAATATTTAGGTTCTTTAGGATTTATCTCAATTTTTTCTCTAATATGTCTTATGTGTACTGCAATTATATTTTCTGCCCCATATGCTTCATCCTCCCAAATATTTTCATATATTTGTTCTATTGAATATACTTTTCCTTTATTTTTTGTTAAAAACTTTAAAATATTATATTCTGTTGGTGTAAGTTTTACACTTTCACCATCTACAGTAACTTCTTTAGTGTCATCATTTATAACTAATCCTCCTGTTTTATATAAATTCTTATCCTTATTACTTTCTTGAGTAATTGCTCCTAATTTTGTATATCTTCTAATTTGAGAATTAACTCTTGCAACCAATTCTAATGGGTTAAATGGTTTTGTCATATAATCATCTGCTCCTATATTTAAACCTAAAATTTTGTCATAATCCTCTGATTTAGCAGATAATATAATAATTGGTATACTTTTATCTTCTCTTATCTTTTTAGCAGTTTCAATTCCATTTAATTTTGGCATCATTATATCTAATATAACTAAATGTATAACATTTTTCTCTATAATATCTAAAGCTTCTTTTCCATCGTTTGCTTTTAATATATTAAATCCTTCTCTTTGTAAATATAATTCTATAGCATCAGCTATCTCTTTTTCATCATCACATACTAAAATATTGTACATTTATTATCACTCCCTTTATAAGTTATAACACATTTTTATTAATAATATTTAAAAAATAAATTAATTTTTTATTAATTATTCATATTTTTCTATTTTTTACAAATAATATTATAAATTTCATCTTGGAGGAAATATGGAATATTTAATAAAAATCCCTATATTATCTTTAAGTTCCTTAATTGTATTATTTATATTAAGTAAATTAATGGGAAATAAAGAAATTTCACAATTGAGTATGTTTGATTACACCATAGGAATTACTATTGGTTCCATAGCTGCTGAAATGGCTACTTCTTTGGAAGATAATTTTATGGAACCGTTACTTGCGATGATCGTATATGCATTGATTGCAGTTTTAATATCATACATTTCTGCAAAATTTCTACCTGTTAGAAGAGTAATTGAAGGAAAATCAGTAATTTTATATGACAATGGGAAGATTTTTAGAGGTAATTTTAAAAAAATGAATTTAGATATAAGTGAATTTTTAATGCAATGTAGAGTAAATGGTTATTTTAACTTAGCAGACTTACAAACTGTTATTCTTGAAGCAAATGGTAAAATGAGTTTTTTACCTAGAAGTACAAAAAGACCGGCTACTCCTGAAGATTTAAGCATAAAACCTAAACCAGAAAATATAGTTGTAAACCTTATATTAGATGGTAAAATATTAAAAGAAAATTTAAAGTTTATTAATAGGGATGAAAATTGGCTTATTAAAGAAATTAAAAAGCAAGGATTTTTACATTTAGATCAAATTTTTTTAGCTACTTATGATAACAATAATAATTTGAGTATTTATAAGAAATTAGATAATAAAAATTTAGCAGATCCATTTGGATAAAATTTAGCTTATCCTCTACCATTTCACCTCTTTCTCGTCAACACAATCTTTTATATCTTCTTTTAGCCCCTCAATAATATATTCTTTTAATCCTGGTACAGATGATATATATAGCATCTACATTAACTTATTATCTTCTTCTCCATACAAATTGCTAAATTTAATTTCTTTTTAAGTCCATTTTTACACTTTATAATAATAAATTCATTATCCAAACCTATAACCTTACATTTTCCAAATCTTTTATGATTAATAACATCTCCTAATTTATAAATATTATTATATTTTTGTTTTTCACCTGTTTTATTATTATTCAATATTTCATTAATAAAATCTGAACTCTCTACGTAATTTCCAAACTGCTTTATATATTTAAATATCTTTAATACATTTTTTGCTCTAGTTATTCCTACATAGAACAATCTTACCTCTTCTTCATATTCATCTAGTTTCTCAATATTTTTACTATCTGGTTTATCTATGCAAGGCAAAATTCCTTGTATTACATCTATCAGAATAACATTATCATATTCTAAACCTTTACTAGAATGTATTGTAGATAATATTATATTTGCATCTTCTTTATTTCCTTCTCTTATTTTTTCTTCTAACTCATCTAATCTTATTAAAAACCTCTTTAAATCTGGATTCTGTTTTGCTATGGATAATAAAATATTTATTTTTTGCATATATATATTTTTTTCTTCTTTTTTTCTTTTTATAAATTCTTCATATTCTAATTCTTTTAATATACTATTTATTATTTCATATGTATTTTTATTTCTCCATAATGACATTTTTAATTTTATATCATTTATTTTTCTTATTTGCCAAAATAAAACCTCATCTATTGTAGTCAATACGTCTAAAATATTAGCATTATTATTTAACTTATTAAGCTTTATTTTTAATTTATTCATTATATTTTTACTAATACCACAATTAATTTTATAATATATTTCTTCAAATATTTTTATATTTTTTGGTTCAAAATAAAATTTAATAAAATTTTTAATATCATTTACTACTTTATGGTTAAAAAATACAGTTTCACCCTCTTTTATTTTGAAATTTACATTATGTTTTAAAAATATATCAATTATAGGAATAGCAGATTCGTTATTTCTATATAATATAGCTGTTTGTTCATTTGAATCTTTTAGTATATTTAATAGATAATTATATTGGTCCTCATAATTTTCAATTTCTGTGATTTTAACAGTTTGCCCACTTGCTCTATATGGAATAATATTTTTATCTTTTCTATTTACGTTCTGTTTTATAAAATTATTAGCTATTTGCAAAATTTCTGGTGTACTTCTATAATTTGTCTCCATATATAATACTTTTGAATCTTCATATACTTTTTCAAAATCTAATAATGCTTTTGGATATGCTGCTCTAAACTTATATATACTTTGATCTTCGTCTCCCACCATAAAAATATTTTTATTTACAAGTAATTTTATTATTTCATGCTGTATTTTAGATGTATCTTGTGCCTCATCAACATTTATATATGCATACCTATTCATAAATTTTTGCCTTATATTTTTATAGCTCTTTAAAATAGTATATGCATATTTCAATTGGTCATCAAAATCCATTATTTTATTTTTTATTTTATAATTTTCATACTCCTTATAAATTTTATAAAAATCTATATTATCATTTTTTATTTCTCTTATTTGGCTATCTTTCAAAAGCATATTATTAGCATATATTATTTGAGAATTTATATCTTTAATTACTGTTTCATTTGGGAAATCATTTTTTAATCTAATATATAAATGTGATAATATTTCCTCAGTATTTCTAAAAAGAGTAAAAGCTGTTCTACCTGTTTGTCTTTCAAATTCTCTTATTACAGATACACAAAAACTATTTATTGTTCTAAATTGCAACTTATTATTTTCTCCAAATATACTGCTATATTTTCTTTTCATATCTTTTGTTGCTGATACACTATATGTAAGTGTTAAAATATTTTCTGGCAATATATTTTTACAATAAATCATATATCCAATTCTACTAACAATAACTGTTGTCTTTCCACTTCCAGGTACAGCAAGAAGCAGTATCTTACCATTAATGTTTTCTACTGCTTCTTTTTGTTGTTCATTTAAATTTAAATTATATTTATTTACAAATTCGTCTATTTTCATTATATCTTTAATCCTTTATTATGTTTATCTTCTCTAATTCGTTTTATACTTTTCAACTCTATATAATCTAACACCAATATTTTTATAATAGCTACTATAGGTACAGATAAGAACATTCCTAATATTCCAAAATATGCTCCACCAACTGTTACCGCAAATATTATTAATATAGGACTTAATTTTAATGAACTTCCAACTATCTTTGGATTTATTATGTTAGCATCTATTTGTTGTAATATTATTACTACTATAGCCATTATAATTGCCTGACCAAATCCTCCAGTAAATATTGTTATTATTATTGCTATTACAGATGCTACAATTGCTCCAAAATATGGAATTATATTAAATATACCTATCATTAATCCTAATAAAACAGCATATTTTACATTCATAATTGATAATGCAATTGATATTAAAATTCCTATTATAAAAGCATCTAATACTTGACTATATATAAATTTATAAAATATTTCATTTGTCTTTCTAAAATAATTATTTATTTTTTTAGTAACATTACTTTTAAATATTGAACTTGTTAATTTTTTTGCAAAATTTAATATTTCAGTTCTTTCTAATAATAAGTATATTGAAACAATTATAGTTACAAATAAATCGAATATAATTCCTGCAAAATCAATTACACCTTTTGCATATCCTGTTATACTTTCTATTTTAAAGAATTGACTGATATCTATATTTTGCAAATTAGAAATTATACTTTTTATATCTATTTTATTTAATATTGAATCTGGTGGTAAATTATCTATATATTGTATTGCATTTTCATAATAACCAGGTAAACTATTAAATAACTCAACAATACTTTTTGAAATTGATGGTAAAACAAAGTTAATTATAATAGTAATAATTAATATTGCTATTATGTATATTGTTAATACTGATAATCCTCTTGCTCTATTTTTTATAAATTTAGCTTTTGATTTTCTATAAAATAATTCTACCTTCTTAGATGGTATATAAAATATGTAAGCAACTAATATTGCAAGTATAAATGGCATAATCAGATCAATAACATCTCCTAGCCAATTCATAATTGAATCAAAACTATCTAATGTTTTGTATACAAATATAACTGCTACGGCAAAAGTAAACCAATATACCCATTGTTTCCATTTCTTTTTGTTCACAATTAATTTTCCTCCTTAATATTAATATCTAATTCTACAGGGCAATGGTCACTTCCATATACTTCTGAAAGTATTTTTGCATCTTCTATTTCTTCTTTTATTCTATCTGAAACTATAAAATAATCTATTCTCCATCCTACATTTTTTTCTCTAGCCTTCATCATATAAGACCACCAAGTATAGCAATTCTCTTTATCTGGATATAAATACCTAAAAGTATCTACAAATCCATTATCTAATAATTCTGTCATTTTTTCTCTTTCTTCATCTGTAAATCCTGCATTCTTTCTATTAGTTTTTGGATTTTTTAAATCTATTTCTTTGTGTGCTACATTTAAGTCCCCACAAAGAATTACAGGTTTTTTCTTATCCAATTTTTTTAAATATGCTCTAAAATCATCTTCCCAATTTTGCCTATAAGATAATCTTACAAGTTCTCTTTGTGAATTAGGTGTATATACATTTACAAGATAAAATTCTTTATATTCCAGTGTTATAACTCTTCCTTCTTGATCATGTTCTTCTATTCCAATACCATAACTTACATCTATTGGTTTTATTTTTGTAAAAACTGCTGTTCCTGAATATCCCTTTTTAACAGCACTATTAAAATAATTATAATATCCATCAAAATTTACATCCAATTGTCCTTCTTGCATTTTAGTTTCCTGTATGCAAAAAATATCTGCATTAATGTTTTTAAAAATATCTTCAAATCCTTTATTCCAAACAGCTCTTAACCCATTTACATTCCATGATACTAATTTCACAATAATCCGTCCTCCATACTTATATTCTTGCTATATTATACTTGAGTTGCTAGGAATTGTAAAGATTTTAATTGTTAATAATATTTTAATTTTAAATATTTAGTTACTATTTACAGCTTATAAAAACAATATAGAAGGATTATATATTATATTGAATAAATTTTGAATGTGATTGGAGGAATTTTAGAATTTCTTTAATAATTTTATGGAA
>CALXBW010000041.1 GCA_944386645.1 uncultured Clostridia bacterium
ATTCATAAATATTTAATTCACCTGGGATCATTTCACTCATTATTAATATATCTACTTTATGTATTTCATTTAAAGTTTCTATTATTCCTTCTTGATATTGTATATCTTTTGTTAATATATTAAATTCACTTACTTTTTTTAATTCTTCATGTAATCCTGGATTGGATAAAGCTGTAATTATATTCATAATTTTTCTCCTTTTATTTTATTATATCTTTTTCAAAATCATCACATTCAATTTTTGTAAGTATATGATCATTTCCTGCAAATAATAAGCATTCTCCCCTTTTTAATGATTTTATTTCTATTTTTTCTTTTTCTGATAAATTAGTATATTTTTCTAATAATAAAATATTTTCTTCTTCTAATGAAAAAAACGTTTTTATACTAGAATTATTTAATATACTTTTTCCATATGTTCCTTTATCTAAACTAAATAAATCAGAAACATCCTGTGTTATTGCAACTGCACTTCCTCCATATTTTCTTATTGTTTTAAATATTTTATATATAAAACTTGCTACATCTTTATTTGATGTAACTCCTATTAATCTCCATATTTCATCTAAATATATTGCTTTTTTTATGTTTCTATCTTTTTTTATTTTATCCCAAAATAGCTCGATGAAAATATACATTCCAAATTTTAAATTTTCTTCACCTAATTCATAAACATCTGCAATTATTAATTCATTATCTAATTTTACATTTGTGTAATTATTAAAAAATTTTAATGAACCTTTTACAAATGGTATTAATTTGGTCTGTAGATTTTTAGTTCTAATATCTTTTCCTAATATTCTATATAAATCTTCTAATATAGGCATTTGCTTTGTTCCTTTAAAAGTGGGATTTATATTTATTTTATCTTTTTCTATATTGTATAAACTCTTATCATCAAATGTAATTCCTTTTTCTTTATAACACATAATTAATTTTTCTTCTAAAATTGCCTTTTCTTCCTCATCTAAATTCCCAAAAATCAAATTAAAAAATCCTATTAACTTTCCTATTTTTGTAGCTAAATACCCATTGTTTTCTTCTATACTTTCTTTTCTTATATCAAAAACATTTATATATGTATTAGATGATGGTCCTATTTTTAATATTGTACCATCTATTTGATCACAAATATTTGTGTATTCTCTATCTGGATCAATAATATATTGTTCTAATCCTAATAATCTATATCTTAATATTTGCAATTTTACATAGAATGATTTACCTGCACCACTTGTACCAAATATACACATATTAGCATTTTTATATTTTTCTTTATTATATCTATCAATAAAAACTAATGAATTATTATATATATTTGTTCCTATAAAAATGCCATTTTCATCAAATATTGATGACGATATAAAAGGATAAGTAGATATTAAACTACTTGTTAATACATTCCTTTTTGCTGTGATTTTTATATCTTCACTATTTAACATATATGGACTACAGGATAAAAAAGTCTGTTCCTGTCTAAAATTGGCTGATCTTGGCATCATTCCTATGCTTTGGCAAATACCTTCAATTTTATTTAATAAATATTTTAATTCTTTTTTATCTTGTGAAAAAACAATTAAATAAATATATAAAAAATATAAATCTTCATTATTAACTTGCATTTCTTTTCTTATATATTTTGCATCGTCATATGTAAAAGCTGCAATATCAATATCTTGTCTGTTTTTATTTATTGTTTGTAAATCTACACTTACATTTCCAATATGATATGTTAAATCTCTTATTGTTTTATAAGTATCTTGTTTTTCATAAAATATCGAAATATTCATATTTATATTTGTATCTATTAATTTTCTTAATAATAAATCATTAAAACTTCTATTATAATTAGATATTATTAAACCAGAATAATATGTATTATCTATCTCAATATATTTAGGATATTTTGTATTAATATATGAACATGCAATTTTATCTTTTATATTTATACATCCTTCATAAAATTTTAATTTTTCTATTTCACTAACCTCCTTTATTAATTTATATTATTTAAAAATGAACTAATTATTTTTTCCACCTCCTCCTTCTCATTACAATCAACTACCAAATTCCCACATCTTGATAAACATTCTTTAATTTTAAAATATTTATCATTTAAATTTGATATTAATATTTTTTCGTTATTTTCATTTACTTCTTTTTTATTTTCTTGGATATTTTTTATTAGAATATAAAAATTTTTACAAGATGACTTTTTTTCAGAATTTATTTTTTGAATATAATTAATGTATTTCTGTGCAAAAATATTTAACTTTTTGTTTTCTTTTTCACTTTGTTTTAATATTTTTGAAATATGTTTAGATAAATCTTCTTTATTACTTTGAATTAAAATTTGGATATCAAAATCACAAGTCTTTAAAAATAACTTATAAGAATTTAAAATTGCTTCTTTTTCTAAATTAGATTTTAAATTATAGTTTATTGGATAAACCTTTAAAATTTTAACATAAGAAAAATCTTTTAATTTTATTATTCCTTCTTTTGTTATATTAACAAAAGGCAACCAATTTTGTACTGATTCTATTTTCTCTTTCATTATCACTCCTTTTGTCCTATTATAATTATTTTTATACTGTTAGTCAACAAAATTTGATTGACTTTTTTCGACACGAATATTCATTTATTATATATAAATATAATTAGCTATTTTATTAAATTTATTTTCTGTAAATACTTTACTTTTTTTTTAAATTATATATAATATAAATATAAATATTTTGTAAAGTGAGGAAAATCTTATGAAACGGTTGAAAGAATTTATAGTGGATGGTAAAAAATATATTTTTAATGGTAATACTGTTGAATTAATAATATCACAAAAACTTAACAATAATAATATAAAAAATATTAATATTTCAAATAACAACTGTATACCAATAGGTTTAAAATCAATATGTTTAGTTTTAAACAATGATTGTAACTTAAAATGTTCCTACTGTTTTGCTAATAAAGGGTTATATGATAATCCACACAAACAAATGCAATTTGATACTGCTAAAAAATCAATTGATATGTTAATAGAATCAGCTAAAAAAAATAAATTTAATAAAATTTCTATCGCTTTTTTTGGTGGAGAACCCTTATTAAGTTTTGACTTAATAAAAAAATGCGTTTACTATGTTGAAAACCTGAAAGACAATATAATATGTGAATATAAAATAACTACAAATGCAACACTTTTTAATATGCATATTATTAAATTTATGGAAAAATATAAATTTAATGTTATGATTAGTGTTGATGGTACAAAAAATATTCATGATTTTTATAGGAAATATAAAAATGATAAGGGTTCTTATAATGATGTTGTTAATTCTATAACAATGTTTAAAGAAAAAAAACTTTTAAACGCAAGAATAACAATAACAGATATTAACCCTTTAATTCATTCATATATTGATAATATATTGCAATTAGGATTTGAACGAATTACATTTGCAGTTGATTATGATATTTCATATAAAGCTTTTAATCAATTTTGTAATTCACTTAATATTTTAATAAATAAATATTATAACGATATAGTAAATGGTAAATATTATGATATTACAAATTTTTCAAGTATTATTTTAATGTTGGCTTTGCACACAAAAAAATTCGCATTTTGTAATGCAGGATTATCATATTTAACAATTTCTGCAGATGGCAAAATTTATAGATGTCCACGGTTCATAGGAAATAGCACATATTCCATAGGAATGTTAAATGAAAGAAAAAAAATTATTGAAAATATAAAAAGTTTTAAAATAAATTTAAAATCGAGTTCTATAGAAAGAAATAAAGAATGTAATAAATGTGTATACGCTTATATATGTGGAGGTATGTGTTATCATCATGCTGTTATTAAAGGAACAAATGAATTTGATAATATTCATACAGAATGTTATCAGAAAAAATTAATTTATGATAATTTAATAAGATTAATATGTAAATTATCAAAAATTGATAGAAGAAATTTATTATTATACTATACAAAACTTTGGAAATCTATACAACGGAGGTAAAATATCATGGATTTTGAACTCACAATTTGCTTAGACTTTGGACTTTCTGAAAAAGAAATTAAAGAGCTTGAAAATATCTCTTCAAGCATAATTTGTGAAGGTGGTAGTGAAGGCTGGGCAGGATAAAAGAGCAGAGAGAATTAGTTAATATATATTGATTAATTCTCTCTTAATTTACTAGTTAGGGAGTAAAATATGAAATATAATGCATTTTTAAATTTATATTATAAGTATTTAGAAATTAAAGAAGATGAAAAAATATGTTTAAGAAAAAGGAAAGAAATTATAAACAATAAATATCATTATCCTATTATAATTTCTTTTATTGATGATAAAGTATTTTTTTCTTTAGAAAAAAATTATTATGATATTTTTTTAAATAATATAAAAATAAAGAATATTACAAATAAAGAAGAAATTAAAGATAATATAAAATTATTATTTAAAAATGAAATTCAAAAATTTAATATAAAAGAAATGTATAGACTGTATAAAAATGAAGTTAAAAATAATATTGATATTACAAAAGTTATAAACATAAAAAATGAACACAAAAAGGAATACTACAATTCATTTAGTAAATCAAAAAATAATGAATATAAAGAAAAAAAATGGCAAGAACTTTCTAGAAATTTTTTTCTAAATGGAATTATAGAAGATAATAAAATTGTTTCAATGGGTTATATATCTAATATAAATTATGGTATGGGAAATATTATAATACAAACAGTTGATAAGTATCAAAATAAAGGATATGGTAAAATGATAGTAGAAAAAATAAGTCGAGAAGCATTAAAAAATAATATTCTACCTATTTATTGGGTAGAAAACAAAAATATATTTTCCATAAAATTGGCTAAAAGTTTAGGGTTCAAAAAGATATCAGATGAAATAGTTGTTTCTAAAAATGTTTTTTAAAATATCAAGTATAAATTACCCTGTTAATTTAACACAATATTTTCAATCTGATTTATTAAGTACTTATAATCAATTTTCCCTACCCTTTTTCCACATTCTATATACATTATCTTATTAAATTTCATCATTTTTTTAAACTTATTTAAATAAATTATCTCACTTTCTGAACATTCATTTACTCCTGGATAATCACATGGACCAGGAATACACATCTTCTTTTTTGCTAAATATTTATATTTCTTTTTCCATAAAAATTTATTATTATATAACAAATCCACTCCTCTTATATTTGCTTTCCAAATATCTAAATTATCCTCATATGGTTTCCAAATATAGTCATATCTATTATCTAACATTACACCTTTATCTCTAAGATATAAATCTATTCCATCTGGATTTAACATTGGTATAAAATAAAAACTATAATCATTCCACAAATCTTCAAGATTATATCCAATATAAATTTCTTTATTCTTCATTTTTAGTAAAAACTTTTCTATAAAGCACATTATTGCTAAACTTACACTATAATCATTTGCATTAAATCCTGAAATTATTAATTTTTTATTTTTTCCTATTCCTAATCTTATAAAATATATTTTTCTACCCAAAATACTTTTTCCAAAGTCTTTATAAAAAAAATCTTTATATTCATAATTCATATATTCACAATCATTTTCTAATTTATAAGAATAATATTTTTTATCTATTTTAATTATGTTAAAATTCATATACATCAATCCTTTATACAATTTATTTTTACACAGTAAAAAATATTCAAAAAAATTTTTTAATTTTATGTATATAAATTTTAATATAGCACATAATATTGACATAAGGTTTTTATTAGTCGAACAAAGAGTATTATTAGATTTGTAATAGTTTAATAATATTCGAGCAAAGATTTATTATGGTTTATTAAAAATAGATTATAATAAGTCGGAGATAAGGTTATATTATGTGTATGTAAGCTATTCTATAGGGTGGTTAAATTATATGTAATATAGCTGAGTTAAGATTATATTAATATCTATTCTTTTTAATGGTTATTATTAGTCCTTTATGGATGAATATAGTTATTTATGGTGTTTTTATAGTCGAGCGACTGATTAATATATGTGGTTTATTGCTTATTTATATAGCAATATATATTAGGTGAAAAAACTATGTATATTAGTTTGAGTGAAGATTAATATTAGCTTTATGATAATAGCATGTAGGTTATAATTTCCTACATGCTATTAATTTATATATCTAAATTTTTAACATATTTTGCATTTTCTTCAATAAATTTTCTACGTGGTGCAATATCATCTCCCATTAAAATTGTAAATATTTCATCTGCTTTTATAGCATCTTCTAATTTAACTTGTACTAAAATTCTTGTTTCAGGATTCATAGTTGTATCCCATAATTGTTCTGGATTCATTTCTCCCAAACCTTTATATCTTTGTATATTTACATTTTCTCTACCAATCTCATTTAATTTAGCTGTCATTTCTTCATCTGTATAACAATATATATCTTTCATTCCTCTTTTTGATAATTTATATAATGGTGGTTGAGCTAAATACACATTACCATTCTCAATAAGTGGTCTCATATATCTAAAGAAAAATGTTAGTAATAAAGTTCTAATATGTGCACCATCAACATCTGCATCTGCCATTATTATAACTTTTCCATATCTTATTTTTGTAATATCAAAATCATTTCCAATTCCAGCACCTATTGCAACTATTACTGGATTTAATTTATCATTATTATATATTTTCTCTGGTCTTGATTTTTCAACATTTAACATTTTTCCCCATAAAGGTAATATTGCTTGAAACTTTCTATCTCTTCCTTGTTTTGCACTTCCACCTGCTGAATCTCCCTCAACTATATATACTTCACATTTACTTGCATCTTTTTCACTACAATCAGCTAATTTACCTGGAAGTGTTGATGTCTCTAGTGAATTTTTTCTTCTAACTAATTCTCTTGCTTTTCTTGCTGCTTCTCTTGCTCTTGATGCACTAATACATTTTTCTAAAATAGCTTTTGCAACTGTCGGATTTTCTTCAAGATAATTAGCTAAATGTTCATTCATTGTAGATTGTACAATACCTGTTACTTCACTATTACCTAATTTTGTTTTTGTTTGCCCTTCAAATTGAGGCTCTTTTACTTTTACTGAAATAACAGCTGTAATACCTTCTCTTATATCCTCACCTTGTAAATTATTATCTTTTTCCTTTAATATATTATGACTTTTTGCATAATCATTAAATACTTTTGTTAGTGATCTTTTAAATCCTTCTAGATGTGTACCACCTTCTACAGTATTTATATTATTTACAAATGATAATATATTTTCATTATATGAAGTTGTATATTGTATAGCTATTTCTATTGGAAACTCTCCTTGTTTTTCTATATATATAGGTTTTTGGTTAATTTTTTCTTTATTTCTATTTAAATATTCTACAAAAGAATTTAATCCCCCTTCAAAGTGAAAATCTCCTTCTTTTTTTGTTTCTTCCCTTAAATCTTGAATATGTATTCTTAGACCTTTTGTTAAAAAAGCCATTTCTCTAAATCTATTTTCTAAAACTTCATATTGATATTCTCTTGTTTCAAAAATAGTATCATCTGCAAGGAATCTAACTTTAGTTCCTGTCTTATCTGAATCTCCTATTCTTTTTAGAGGTTCAACAGTTTTACCTCTTGCAAATTTCATTTGAAATATTCCACCATCTCTTTGAATAGTTACTTCTGTCCATTCAGATAATGCATTTACTACAGATGCACCTACACCATGAAGGCCTCCAGAAACTTTATATCCACTATCTCCACCAAATTTTCCTCCTGCATGCAACACTGTATAAACTGTTTCTGCAGCTGAGATACCAGTTTTAGGATGCTTATCCACAGGTATTCCTCTTCCATTATCTTCTACACATATTATATTCCCTGGTTCTATTGTTACTTCTATATTTGTGCAATATCCTGCTAAAGCTTCATCAACACTATTATCCACAATTTCATATACTAAGTGATGTAATCCTCTAACAGATACACTACCAATATACATACCTGGTCTTTTTCTAACAGCTTCTAATCCTTCTAAAACTTGTATTTGATTTGCATTATATTCATGAACAAACTTGTCCATCTTATTACCTCCCATTCATCTATTTAACTCTTCCAGCAATTGTTGTTGGCAAAATATTTGTTATATAAACTTTTGTATCATTATTTTCTTTTGTTATTATTAATGTTCTTGCATTTTTTCCTGAAATATCTATTATTTTTTCCTTATATGTTTTAAGAAAATCTTTATAAAATTCCCATTTAAGTGTCTCAATATTTAATATACATATAACATCTTTTTCTTTTATAATATAATTTTTACCTATGTGCAAATACATATTATCACAAAATTCCTTTCAAATCAAAACTATTTTATAATTCCATTATTTACATAAAAATATTTAGGTTTTATATCTTGCTTAGAAAAAGCTTCTTTATCTGTACAAGTTATTATCACCTGATTATCTTTCATTAGATTTAGTAAATTAAATCTTCTTTTAAAATCTAATTCAGACATAAAATCGTCTAATAAAAGTATAGGTTTTTCTTCTAATTCTTCTTTTATTATCTCTAATTCAGAAATTTTTAAAGACAATACTACTGTTCTATGTTGACCTTGTGAACCATATAAATTTAATTTTTTTCCATTTATAGATACATTAAAATCTTCCCTTTGAATACCTGCATTAGTTATACCTGTTTTTATATCTAATTTTCTGTTATATTTTAATTTATCTAAAAAATCTTTTTTATCTTTAAAATTATATATATATTGTATATCAATTTTCTCATTTTTATTTGTAATATTTCCATGTATATAATTAATTTTATTTGTGATTTTTTTTATAAATTCTTCTCTATAATTATGGATTTTTTCACCATATATAGAAAGATTTTCATCCCAAATATCTAAAAGATTATTATTTACATCACTAAATCTTATTTGTTTTAAATACGCATTCCTTTGCGATATTATCCTATTATATTGATTTAAAGAATATATATATTTTGGTCTTAACTGACTTATCATTATATCCAAAAATCTTCTTCTTTTTGAGGGGCCATTTTTTAAAATATTTATATCATCAGGTGTAAATAAAACTATATAAATATTTCCTATAATTTCACTTGTTTTTTTTACAGGAACATTATTTACTAAGAATCTTTTTTTATCATCTATTCTTAGATTTATTTTCCCACATCTATCTTTTTTTTCAAAAGATATCTCTATATTAGAATAATCATTGTTAAAATTTATTAATTCTCTATCTCTATTTGTCCTAAAAGATTTTCCAATAGAACAAAGAAAGATCGCTTCTAATAAGTTTGTTTTTCCTTGTGCATTATCTCCATAGAAAATATTTATCCCTTTATCCAATTTTACTTTTTGCATACTATAATTTCTGAAATTTTGTAAATCTATTTCCTTTATATACATATTTTACTGAGTTACATTTTCACTCATTTCACCTCATTATTCTTTAAGTCTTATAGGAAGAATCATGTATATATAATCTCCATCATCTTCTACAGATCTTATAATAGCAGGAGAAATATTAGTTCCAAAATCAACATAGATTTCTTCATCATCTATGGATTTTAAAGCATCTAAATAATATTTTGGATTAAAACCAATTTCTAAGTTTTTACCTTCTGTAGATAAATATATTTCTTCTTTAGCATCTCCTGTTTGATTTGTACATGATATTGTTAATTTTCCTATATCTATATACAATTTTACTGGATATTTTTTCTCTTTTTCTATACTAGAAGATGATATTAAACTAATTCTTTCAAAACAATCTTGTAAGATATTTTTATTAACTCTTATCCTTGTTTCGAAACCACTAGGTATAGCATTTCTATAATTTAAAAATTCCCCTTCTAATAATCTAGTCACTATTTTGCAATCATCTAATTCAAAAAGTGCTTGATTTTTAGAAACACCTATTTTCACTATATCAAATGAATCTTGTATTATTTTATTTACTTCATTTAAAGTTTTACCAGGTATTACTGCACTAAAATCATGAGTTTTTGAATCTAAAAAAACACTTTTCCATGCTAATCTAAATCCATCTACTGCAACCACATTTAATTTATTATTTTTTATTTCAAATAAACATCCTGTAAAAATAGGTCTATTTTCTTCATTACTTACAGCAAAAATTGTTTTTCTGACCATGTTTTTTAATTTATTTTGTTCTATTTCAATTGAATTATGAATATCTATTTTAGGAAGTTCAGGAAATTCATCTGGATTCATAGTTGCAAGTTTATAAAGTGATCCTTC
>CALXBW010000042.1 GCA_944386645.1 uncultured Clostridia bacterium
AAGATTTAATAAAAATGAGTATATATTATGGATTTGATATAAATGTAACAAATGCTTTTAGTGGTAATGAGAAAGGAGCAATAATAATAACGACAAATTTAACTTTTGATAGATGGGAAGAAATATTTAAAGATGCTATGCTTACAGGAGCTATGGTAGATAGGTTAGCATATAAAGCACATATACTAGATATATCAAGAGATGTAAGCCATAGATATGAAGAAACTTTATTTTGGAAAGAGAATAAATAACTAATTTTTATATTTGAAAAAGTGGACCATTTTTCACTTGATAAATACATCATTCTTCTCTTCATTTACTACATTCTGATATTTATTTACTGCTAATTGAGATTTATCTAATATTCTTCTATTCATCACAAAACTAAGACTTACTCCAGCTAAAATCAATAAAACAATAATAGTGGTAATTAAAGCTATAAACGTTATCCCTCTGTTTTTTATTCTATGATTTTCCTTATTCATCTTTTGTTTTCTCCTTTTATATTTTTTCTTACATTTATATAATAGCTAATGGCATAATTCAACATATTATTTTTGAAAAAACATAGTCAATATTGTATATTCATACTTACATCATGAAACGCTAAAATATATATTAAGGAATTTTATTTTTTTTACATTGTTTCTTTATTTTTATCCATAAATATAATATAATAGTAGAAATTTAACTTCAGAAGGGATTTGATAAATATGGGATATGACTTTAGTAAAATTGAAAAAAAATGGCAAAATAAATGGTATTCAGAAGGAACATTTAATGCCAAAGATGATTATTCAAAGAAAAAATGGTATGGATTAATAGAATTTCCTTATCCTTCTGGACAAGGACTTCATGTTGGTCATCCAAGAAGCTACACTGCTTTAGATATTATGGCAAGAAAAAAAAGGATGCAAGGTTATAATGTTTTATTTCCTATAGGATTTGATGCATTTGGATTACCAGCTGAAAATTATGCAATAAAAAATCATATACACCCAAAAATAACAACTGAAAAAAATATTAATCATTTTAGAGAACAATTACAATCATTAGGATTTTCTTTTGATTGGTCAAGAGAAATAAACACAACAGATCCTAATTATTATAAATGGACACAATGGATTTTCATACAATTGTATAAACATGGTTTAGCATATAAAGCAACAATGCCAATTAACTTTTGTACTGGTTGTAAAGTTGGACTTGCTAACGAAGAAGTTGTTAATGGTGTTTGCGAAAGATGTGGTAGCCCAGTTGTACAAAAAGAAAAAAGTCAATGGATGTTAAGAATAACAAAATATGCTCAAAGATTAATAGATGATTTAGATGATGTTGATTTTCTAGATAAAATTAAAGCACAACAAATAAACTGGATAGGTCGTAGTGAAGGAGCAGAAGTTACATTTAAAATTGCAGATACTAATGAAAGCCTAATTGTTTATACAACAAGACCAGATACATTATTTGGCGCTACATACATGGTAGTTGCTCCAGAACATCATATAATAGAAAAATTGGCTGATAAAATTACAAATATGGATGAAATTACTGAATACAGACATAAAGCATCATTAAAATCTGATTTTGAAAGAGCTGAATTAAATAAAGAAAAAACAGGTTGTGAAATAAAAGGAATAAAAGCAATAAATCCTTTAACAGGAAAAGAAATCCCTATTTGGATTTCAGATTATGTATTAATAACATATGGTACAGGTGCTATAATGGCAGTTCCTGCTCACGATGATCGTGATCATGAATTTGCCACAAAATTCAACTTACCAATAAAACAAGTTATAAAACCAAATACAGATAATATAACTATTGATGTACAAAAAGAACCATTTACAGATGTTGAAACAGGCATATTAATTAACTCTGATTTTCTAAACGACTTATCTGTTGAAGATGCAAAAATAAAAGTAATAAAATATCTTGAAGATAATAAAATTGGCGAGAAAAAAGTTAACTATAAATTACGTGATTGGGTATTTTCTAGACAACGTTATTGGGGCGAACCAATACCAATGGTATATTGTGAAGAATGTGGATGGGTTCCAATACCAGAAGAACAACTTCCATTAAAATTGCCAGAAGTAAAAGACTTTGAACCTGGTGAAAATGGAGAATCTCCTCTTGCTAAATTAACTGAATGGACAAATACTACATGTCCACATTGTGGTAAAAAAGCAAAAAGAGAAACAGATACAATGCCTCAATGGGCTGGCTCATCTTGGTATTATTTAAGATATATGGATGCACATAATGACAAGGCATTAGCTTCAAAAGAAGCACTAGAATATTGGTCACCAGTTGATTTATATAATGGTGGTATGGAACATACTACCCTTCACCTACTTTATTCAAGATTTTGGCATAAATTTTTATATGATATTGGAATCGTACCAACTAAAGAGCCATATCAAAAACGTACATCACATGGAATGATTCTAGGTACAAATGGAGAAAAAATGTCAAAATCAAAAGGTAATGTAATAAATCCAGATGATATAGTAAATGAATTTGGTGCAGATGCATTTAGAGTTTACGAAATGTTTATGGGTCCTTTTGATCAAGTAGCAGCTTGGTCTATGGAAAGTATTAGAGGTTGTTCTAAATTTTTAGATAGAGTATGGAATTTACAAGATTTATTAGTAGATGGTCATGAATACTCTCCAAAATTTGAACAAATGATGCATCGAGCTATAAAGAAAATAACATCTGATATAGATAACATGAAATTTAATACAGTAGTTTCAACATATATGACAATGATTAATGAATTTTATAAAGAAAAATCTATAAATAAAGCTGAATTTAAAACATTTTTACAACTTTTAAATCCAGTAGCACCTCATATAACAGAGGAACTATGGCAAACAGTATTAAATGGTAAAGAAATGCTTGCATATATGGACTGGCCACAATATGATGAACAAAAAACTATTTCAGATGAAGTTGTACTTCCTATACAATTTAATGGAAAACTAAAAACTACAATCACAATAAATTTAGATGAAGATGAAAATAGTGTAAAAGAAAAAGTTCATAATGCAATAGATTCTAAATTAGATGGTAAAACAATCGTAAAAGAAATATATGTAAAAAATAAAATTTACAATATTGTAGTTAAATAAGATTTTGTTTGTAATGAATTAATATATTTTGTATGGATAAATATCACTAAGTTAAGAAAATGGTTATTTTATTGTTTATTATAGAATTATATACTTTAAAAATTTGTGTGGGCGAACATTGTTCGCCCCTACATCATTATTTTTATTAAGCTAATTACATTGGAACACTGTTCGCCCCTCTACAATTTGTATTATTAAATTTTTACTACAATATATAAATTTTTAATTAAAATATATAAGAATGGAGATTTTTAAATGGCTTTTGATGGAATAGTCACAAAAAGTGTCGTAAAAGAATTAAACAAAAATATCATTGGTTGTAAAGTAAACAAAATTTACGAACCTACCTCCAATGATATTATTTTAGATTTATATGGTAATGGTAATAGATATAATTTACATATATGCACAAATAAGAATTTTTCTAGAATTAATTTAACAAAATATAGTAAGCCAAATCCGGTAAATGCTCCTAATTTTTGTATGCTATTAAGGAAACATCTTAATTCAAGTAAAATTATTGATATTTCTAGCTTTGATCTAGAGCGTATCATTGAAATAACATTTGAAACATATAATGAAGTAAATGATAAAATCATTAAAAAATTAATTATTGAAATAATGGGACAATTTAGTAATGTAATACTCGTAAATGAAAATGGAACAATTCATGACTCTTTAAAACATGTTGTAACAAAAACAAGAGAAGTATTACCTATTAGACCATATGAATTTCCTTCAAATACAAAAAAAAGTTTTCTAAAATTAAATTCATTTGACGAATTTATAGAAATATTCGATAATTCATCTGACAAAAAACTAGATAAATTCTTTTCTAATAACTTTATTGGTATAAGTATGCCTTTTATACAAAATATATGTAATTATTTTAATATAGATATTAATAATCCAAATCAAGAACAATTAAAAAAAATATTCTTGCATATAAAAGATATCATTAAAAACATAGATAATTTAAATATTAATTGTTTTGAAGGCTTAAAAAATGATTATTACATAAATATATCTGATAATAATAGTGGAATATCTGTAAATAATTTTATTGATGAATACTATTATAAAATAGAACAAAAAGATTTATTTATCAATTATAGAGATGCTCTATTAAAAAACATATTGTCTATACTAACTAAATACAATAAAAGATTAGAAAATATAGAAAAGAAAATAAAAGAATGTGAAAATATGGAGCAATATAAATTATATGGAGAACTTTTAACAACAAATTTATATAAAATAAAAGATATACCAAAAGAAATTACAGTTACAAATTATTATAATAATCAAGAAGTTACAATACCTCTTGATACTACCATTTCTCCTAGTAAAAATGTAGAAAGATATTATAAAAAATATAATAAATGTAAAAATGCTCTTTCAGTTATACAAATTCAAAAAAAAGAAACTTTAGAAGACTTAGAATATATTGATGGATTAATAGAATATATTAAAAATTGTAATGACTTTGAGAAACTAAAAAAAATAGGTGAAGAATTTTATGGAGATTCGGATAATTCTAACGAAATGAAAAATAATAAAAAAACTAATAAAAGTTCACCTAAAAAATATATAATAAATGGATTTACAGTATATGTAGGAAAAAATAATAAACAAAATGACTTACTAACTAAAAGTGCTAATAAAGAAGATATGTGGTTCCATACACAAAAAATTCATGGTAGCCATGTAATATTAAAAACCGAAGGAAAAAAAGTAGATTTTGATACAATATTAAAATGTGCAAAACTTGCAGCACAGAACAGTAAAGCAAAAAACTCTTCAAATGTACCTGTAGATTATACTTTTGTTAAATATGTTAGAAAACCTTCAGGCTCTAAACCTGGTCTTGCAATTTATACAAACTATAAAACTATTTTTGTAAATTAGATTTTCATTTATTATTATATGTATAATAGAAATTTGTTTGTAAAGCGGGAGAACAGTGTTCTCCCCCTACATTATTTCACTTATTATAATATACATCAAATTCTATTTGGAAAATTTATTTTTATCTCTTGATTACTTATGATTTTCATTGGATTAACTGTAGTTAATTTTTCAATTTCTTTCTTTGGCAATATTTTATTTAAATGCTCTAGAATTTTATCCATATTAGAATAAATAGTATCAGCTCTATGGCAATCTGTACCTAAACAATGGATCATATCATTTTGTAATAATTTTATCACTGTTTTTTTAGCAGTATTTCCATAGTATCCAATAACACTAGCAAAATTTGCTTGACATAAAACACCTTTTTCAATAAAGCCTATTAAAATATTTGGATTATCTTGTACATATTTATACCTTTCGGGATGGGCTATAATAGGAACAATATTACTCGATAATAAATTATATAAAATATTATCTGTAGATAACATTTTATTTTGCATAGGTAATTCCATTAATAGATATCTACTATTATTTATCTTAGGAATAATTCCTTTTTTTACTTTTTCTATTATATTAGTATCTATGTATACTTCTGCTCCGTTATATAATTTTATATCAATATTTTCTTTTGATAGATTAGAACTTATCGCATTGATAATCTCTCTTCTTTCCTCTTTATTAAAATCATATGTATTTGCTATATAATGAGAGGCTGAAACAATAGCTGTAAATCCTGCTTTACTTGCCTCTTTTATCATTTGGAATGTCTCTTCTACACTTCTTGAACCATCATCTATTTGAGGTAAAAAATGCGAATGCATATCTATCATTATTATCACCCCTAATTAATTACTATTGTTATTGTTATAATTGTTTATTTGTCTTAATATTTCTTCTGTTTTTGCAGAAATAGCATTATTATTTTCTCGTTTTACTTCACTTTCATTATAATTATTAATATTTATATTACTAATATTTTCTTTAGCTTGTTCTCTTTCCTTTTTCAATTTTTCTTCTCTTACAATCTTTTCAATTTCTTCCATTCTCTTTGCTTTCTTTATTTCATTTGATTTTAAAGAAGTTTTACTATAATAATATGCTTCATTATATTTCTTAACCGAAACAGGAATTTTATTAACAACTACTCCTCCAATTTTTCCTCCTACATTTTCAATATCTTTTTTTACTTTTTCTAAATCTTCCTTTTTTGTCTTATTATATTCAGTAACAATAATAGTAGTATCCACAATTCTCGAAATAATAGCAGAATCTGTTACTAACAGACTTGGAGGTGTATCAAATATAATAATATCAAAGATATTTTTTAAATAATCTATACCATCTAACATTTTATCAGAAACTAGTAATTCAGCCGGATTAGGTGGAACATTACCAGCAGATATAACATATAAATTTTCTATTGTTGTTTCTTGAACATATCCAGTTATATTTCTATCAGTAATTTCTCCACTTTCATCAATTCCAGATAAATAATTTGATAACCCAGGAATTTGACTTACAGAGAATATAGAATACATTCTTCCCTTTCTCATATCAGCATCTATAATTAATGTTCTTTTTCCCATTTGGGCAAAAGTAATAGCTAGATTAGAAGATATAAAACTCTTACCTTCACCTGGCAAAGTACTTGTTATTACTAATGTTTGCAATTTTCTATTATTCATAAATTGTATATTTGTTCTCAAAGTTCTAAAAATTTCACTAGTAGGAGATTTCGGATCTCTATATGCAATTAATTCTTTTCTCATTATTTTCCACCTCTTACCCTTTCATCAAAATCGTACATAGGTAATTGTGCTAAAACTGTTAATCCCATCTTTTCTACATCTGCATCTGATTTTATTGTATTATCTAACATATTTCTAATTAATATATATGCACATGCAACAACTATACCAATAAAAGCAAAAATAACAATATCCTTTGCATGATTTATATTGTATGGTTCATTTTCTATTTCTGCAACATCTACTATATACACATTGTTAATATTGTATATTTCAGTAACTTTTTTCGAAAATACATTCGCTATTTCATTTGCAATTTTGGCTGCATAATCTGGATTTTCATTTGTAACAGTTATTCTAATTACCTCTGTATCTTCTACAGCATTTACAGTTACAGAATTTTTTAGATCTTCTTCTTCTAAACCTTCTATTCCTAAATTATTTATAACTTCTCTTATAACAGATTTACTTTGTACAAGAACACTATATGTAGAAACTAATTTTTGATTTAATGTTATATCTGTTTGTGTAATAGATTCTGGATTTGTAGTATTTTCTGTACTCTGATCTGTATTTGTTTTAGCTAAAAGTAGTGTTGTAGATGCTTGATATTCTGGTTCAACAAAAACAAATGAATAAACTGCACCAATTATAATGAAAATTATAGTAATAATTATTATCCAGATTTTTTTGTTCCAAAAAATACTAAATAATTCTTTTAAATCTAATTCTTCCATTTTTTCTCCCCTTATTTTTTTATTCTATTGTTTGCCTATTTACCTTTATAATATTTGTAAGTACTATTATAACAATGCTTCCTATTATTCCTATTATTGACATAGTATTTATATTGTTTAATATACTATTAATTACATTTTTAATAACTTCAGAAAAAGAATCATTTATAATTAAAATATTTGATATATTTATTTTTGCTTCTATAAATAACTTTATTACTATACCTATTAATCCTGAAGTTAATATGCTTATTGAAATAAATCTAATAGCACTTGATATTTGTTTTATATTTAATAATAAAATAACAACAGCTAATATAATTGGAACAAATATAATAATACCATCCACTTTACCAACAATATCTTTTGCTTTATTCATAATTATTCCTAATTTTTCAAAATAAGGATCATGTGAAATGTTTTGAACATATTCATCAGCTATTTTATCTATAAAATCTTCTATAGATTTTTTATTTTCTTTTGTTAATAGTCCTGATCCCACTGATGCTTCTATATTATTTTGTAATTTTTCTTTTATATCTTCTGTATTAATTTTATCATCTTTATTTTCATATATATTATTTATAATTAAATTAATATCTTCTTTAACTTGTTCTCTAGTATATATATTTTCTAATACTTCTTCATCTAATCCTGATGGACCAATATATCCTGCTAAACTATCTTTTATTTGTTCATATACATTATTATAATAATTTGCTTCATCTAGTTTTCCAAATATGTAATCTTTATTTAAAATAGTTGAAGAAACTATTTGCAATGCAACTGTTAAAAGAATAGATAGCATTAAAAGGAAAGCTAATATTATTGATATTATATTTTTGAATATTTTCATCTTTTATTTCTCCCTTCTATTCTTCTACAAGTTCTGCATATACTACATATCTTTGAGTCGCATAGCCAATATTATTAAATGGATAACAAGTATACACCATTAATATTTCTTTATCTTTTTGTATTGGAAGCTTATCCTTTTCTGTTTCATTTACTAATTGCATATCATAAATTCTATATTTAAAAGTACCATATGTTGTATCTACTATTATTTCGTCTCCTTTTTGTAATTCTGAAAATCTCCTAAATACATTTTTTGAATTGTGCCCCATATATATAATAGAGCCACCTTCACCTGGGAAATAACTTCCACTATCATGTCCTACACCTTTTTTCAAAATTTCTAAACTACTTCCAAAATATACATCCTGTTTTACATTTATTTTTGGTATTTCAATAGTTGCATATTTAGTACCATATTCAGGATAATTCTTTAATGAAGAATCTTCTAAAACAGTATCTACGTGTACATCTTTTTTTGTATCTATAGCAACAGTATTCATTAGCATAATTGCCGTATCAATACTTTGCCCAAAGACAATTTTTACTAATACTAATGTTGCTATTACAAATAAAAAAGCAACTATCAAATCTATAATAGTTGCTTTAAATATCTTTATAACCTTAGGCATTAGCTACTCTTCTTCTAGCAAATACTAAACCTATAGCAAGGGCAAATATTGCTACTAAAGAAACTACTGCAACTGTGCTTATATTATTTCCTGTATATGCTAATTTGCCATAATTATTGTTAATACTTTCAATTAATTTTCCATCTTTATAAACTTCAACTGCTCCAGCTTTGAATACTAATTGAACTCCAACAATACTAGCTGCTTCTTTTGCAATTCCTTGTAATTCAGATTTCTCTGCTGCTGTTAAATCACTTACACTTGTTACTCCAGCATTTTCCATAACAGCTACTGCTTTCTCAGCTTTTGCTATTAATGTGTCTGCTTCAGATTCTGTTACAGGATTATCAGCTAAAAATCTTTCTAATCTAACTTTATCTGAACTTGTTAGGCCATATTTTTGTCCCATTGAATAAATTTTGTCTACTAATTCATCAGTAGTTGCAGCATTTACGCTTGTCCCTAAAACCATTGTTAACACTATTGCTAACATAACTATACTTGATACTATCTTTTTCATTTTCATCCTCCATAAAATTAAATTTACAAGAATTATATCATTGTAATTTTTCTTTTGCAACACTTTTTGCAATTTTTTTTATACTTTTTATATGTGGTATTATTTTACAATATATTATCTCCTTGTTTTACCTTTTTATCAGCTTTTTTACAATACTTTTACTTTTTCTTAAAACTTTTTTTATTATACTTTTTTAATTTATTTTAGTATCATAGCCCATTAATCTCTATAAAATATATCTCTAGTATATACTTTATTTTTTACATCTCGGGACTTAAACACTTTTTTGAATCTAAAATCCTTACACCCTTACTCTCGCAACAGTTTTAATGTCAAATTATGCA
>CALXBW010000043.1 GCA_944386645.1 uncultured Clostridia bacterium
ATTTAAACTTACTCCTGTTACTGCTATTCCTTCTACTGTTACTCTACACTCTGCTGTTTTATTTCCATCTACCGTTCTTACTCTTATTGTTGTTTCTCCTATTCCTTTTGCTGTTACATTTCCATACTCATCTACATCTGCTATACTTGGTTCATCGCTTTCCCATGTTACATTCTTATTTGTTGCATTACTTGGATTTACTGTTGCTGTTAACTTATCTGTATTTCCTATTGTCATTGTTGTCTCATTCTTATTTAGACTTACACTTTCAACATTTACTGTTTCTGAAATGCTAATTCCTATAGTATATGCATATTTCATGTTATCTGTAGCTGCATATATTGTATAATTGCCAGATGAATCTACTGTATAATCAACTTTGACATTATTTCCTTGAGTAATATTTAAATTTGTACCATTATTTTCAAAATAATCAGTTTGATATCTTCCACTTGCAATTTTCATTTCTTTAATTACTTCTGTTGAACAATTTGCTGTAATATGTAATAATTTATCATTTAAATCGTCTTGCTGTACTGTTATACTAATTGGATATTTATCTTGATACAATACCACTTGACTTCTTAATGAACAACCAGATTTATCCTTTACATATATTATATATGTCCCATCTTCTGGCACTATATATGTTGCAGTAACTGTTCTTCCAGGAGTTATACTAATAGATGTTCCATTTGTTTCAAAATAATCATCACTTGTAACATCTGATGCTTTAGCAATTTTCATAGTATCAATATCGTCAATTGAACTTACAGATGTTATTGTAATTTTTCTTCCATTTTCTGAATCTTTCACAATATTTGTTATTATTGCAGAATCTTTTACTAATACTGTTGTTAATGTTGAATATGCGCCACTTTCTGCTTTTGCATATATCCTATAAAATCCATCTTCTGATACTGTATAAGTTATATTGACATTGTTTGATGATTGTATTGGAATTAATGTACCTTGTGTTGAAAAATCAACCTCTTCATCCTTACTATTTAATTTTATTATTTTTAATTCTGTTATTTTTGATGTACCATTTGTGGCATTTATTGTAATTTTTCTTCCATTTTCTGAATCTCTACTTATTGATATTTTTGGATATTCGCTTTCAGGATCAACCAAACTATTGATAGTAAGAACTTTTATTTTTCTATATATTGTATCATCTTTCTGATATTCTATAAAAATGGTATATTTTCCAGTTGAATCTATGTCAAAACTAGATGAAATTGAATTTCCAGAAATACTAAAATTTAAAGTAGTTCCATTTTTATCCATATAATCAAAATCTTGATCTCCAACATCACATTTTAATCTTGTTACTTTTACACCATCCACAAAATTTGCTATAATATTAATTCTAACTTTATTTATACTTCCTTCTGTTAGATAACTTTTTGTAGTTTCCAAATTTATGAAATCATCCTGTTCAGAAGACATCAAATTTACATTATTCACTGGAGTATTACTTTTGCTTATTGGTAAAAGTTCCATTTTCTTTAAATTTTCTTTATATGACATATTATAATTTCTTTCAAGATTATTGTTCGATATTTTTGCCTCTTGAAATAAAATACTATTATAAATTCTCTCTTTATTTGTAGATAATATTGAAATAATTATCACTAACATTATTCCTATTATTACAGATATAGTAATAAATTTTTGATTAATCCTCATAATATCATCATCCTTCATTATATAAGTATATTTATTATTTTCTTACACTATTTAATAATATCATAAAAACCAGTATATTACAATTACTCATATACTGGTTTTTTTACTTTTTATATATTATATTTAAAAAATGAATTATATGCCTTATATGCCATATATATATCAAATTTACTCGTTATCTCATATGGTGAATGCATACATAAAACAGGAACACCACAGTCTATTACATCTATTCCTTTATTAGCTAAAATATATGCAATTGTTCCACCTCCTCCAGTGTCTACTTTTCCAAGTTCTGATAATTGATATTGTATTTCATTACTCTCAAATAAATTTCTTATTTGTGCCACATACTCTGCATTTGCATCAGATGCTCCAGATTTTCCTCTAGAACCTGTATATTTATTAAGTCCTATACCATATCCTATACGTGCTGCATTGTTTCTTTCTGATACATAAGCAAATGTTGGGTCTAAAGCAGCATCTACATCTGCTGAAAGCATTTTTGAATTATTAAATACTTTTTCTAACATATTTGGAGCATTTTGAGATAGTTTATTCAATAACTCTGATATAAAGAAATCAAATACTTTAGATTCCATTCCTGTGTTTCCCATGCTACCAATTTCTTCTTTATCAGATAATATGCATACAGCTGTTTTTTCAGGCTCATATATATCTAAAATTCCTCTTAATGAAGTATATGCACATACCCTATCATCTTGTCCATAGCCTGCTACCATACTACTATCAAATCCTAAATTTCTAGCCTTAAATGCTGGCACAACTTCTAATTCTGAGCTTAAAAAATCTACTTCATATATTCCATATTTTTCATTTAATATTCTTAAAATATTAAGTTTAACTTTTTCACTTATCTTATCATCATTAAATGGTATACTTCCAATTAATACATTTAATTCTTCGCCTGTTATACCTTCTTTCAACTTCTTTTCCATTTGCTCTTGAGCTAAATGTGGTAATAAATCTGTTATTGTGAAAACAGGATCTTTTTCATCTTCTCCTATATTTACAACAACTTTTTCGCCATTTGCTTTTACAATTACTCCATGTATTGCAAGTGGAATTGTTGCCCATTGATATTTTTTTATTCCTCCATAATAATGTGTTTTAAATAATGCAAATTCTTCATCCTCATATAATGGATTTGGTTTCAAATCTAGTCTTGGCGAATCCACATGTGCTCCTATAATATTTATTCCATTTTCTAATCTTTCTTTTCCTATAACTGCTATATACATACTTTTATCTCTATTGATATAAAATACTCTATCCCCTTGTTTTAATTCTGACATTTCATTAATTGATCTAAAATTATTTTTTTCTAGAACACTTCTTGAAAATCCAATAACTTCTCTTTCAGTCTTGCAATTATTCAAAAAGTAAATATATTCATCTGAAAATTTATAAATTGCCTCTTCTTCTCCTTCTTTTAATGTTTTCCATCCATTTTTTTTAATGTTTTGTAATTTTTTTTGTAGTTCTTCACCTTTTGTAATATCGTCCATACAATACCTTCCTTTCTTAATTTTTTATTATATTAATATTTTTAATATAATCAATATTTTATCAATTATTCTATAACAATTCTATCACCATCTACATAAGCATAATCCTGTTTTGCATATTTATTTGAATTTATTTCTGGTATATTTATTAATTCTTTTACTATATTGGCAATTCTTATTTGAGGAGTTTCTATTCCTCTTGCACATATTATAGCCTTTTTATTACCCTTTGCACCTGCATGAGCTAATCCTCTTAGATATCCAGTTATAACAATATTTCCACCAGCAATAATTTCTGCACCTGCATTAACATCACCTATTATAACAATACTCTTTTCGTACTCCATTCTTGTACCACATCTTAATGAACCTTTATAAAATTTAACTTCTGATACAGTCAAATCTTCTTCAAATGTTGTTTTTATTCCAGATAAACCTAATTCTTTTGGACTGTCAAAATCTATTTTTACATTAATTTCTTCTTTTATTATTTTTTCTATTTCTTCCATTTGACTATTATCTAAGTTTTTTCCCATAATATATATTGGAGTTGTTTCTTCTTTATATAATTTTTTTAATCTTGGAATTTTATTTTTTATTTCTTCTAATATATCTTCATATTTAGCTTCTTGAGTAATTTTTATTATTATCTCATCTTTTTTTAAATTTATTTTTATATTATTCTTTTCATTAATGTTATTTGTTTCTTCCATTTTATACCTCCAATTTTTATTATCTTGCATATTCTACATAAGACTTTGCTTGAACATTTTCTTCTACAACCTGTGTATTCATACCAAAATACTCTGCCATAATATCTCTTGCTACTTCTGCTGTATAATTACCATGTCCTCCATTTTCAACTAATACGATAACTGCAATTTCTGGCTCATCAAATGGTGCAAAACCTGTAAACCATGCATTAACGTCATTATTAGCAGTTTCGGCAGATCCTGTTTTTCCTCCAACTTCTATATTAAAATTTCTAAATATAGAATAAGCTGTTCCTCCAGCTTCCATGGCAACAGATTTCATACCTTCTAAAACCGTATCTATAGTTTCTTGTTTTATATCTAACTGTTCTACTTCTTCAGTTTCTATATTTAATTTTTCATTTACAAAATCTTCTATTTCATTTCTCGGAACCTCTGTACCATCAGCTCTTATTACGGATTTTACTATACTTAAATCTATTCTATGTCCACCATTTACTAATATACTAATATATCTTGCCATCTGTAATGGTGAAAAGTCATTATCTCCTTGACCTATCGCTGCACTTAAAACATCTCCACCTTGCCATCTTTGTCCTTTAGCTTCTGATGTTTCTTTTGAAGCAATTGTTCCACTTGTTTCACTTGGTAATTCTATTCCCGTTTTTTGACCTAAACCAAAATATTTTACATATTTAACAAGATTATCTATTCCCATTCTATTACCCATTTCATAGAAAAAATAATTGCATGATTTTTGAATTGCATCTACAATATTAACTCTACCATGTCCTACATGACTTTGTGTCCATATCCAACAAACAGGTGATGTATTTGGTACTCCTCTATATATACCAACATCATTTATTCTTTCATTTTTTGTTACCACACCTGTTTCTAACGAAGCAACTGCTGTAACCATTTTAAATGTAGAACCTGGAGCATATGAACCTGATATAGCCCTATTATATAAAGGAAGTGCTGGATCATTATTTATCTCATTCCATCTTTCAGTTGTAAGACCATTATATATTTCTGCTGGGCTATAATTAGGATAACTTGCAAGTGCAAGAACCTCTCCTGTTTTTACATTTGTTACAACTACTGCTCCACCCTTTGCATTATATCTTTGTGAAAATCCACCATTTCTTATTTTTTCAATATTATTTTTTAATGCATTTTCTGCTACCGCTTGTAAATTAGCATCAATTGTTAATACAACATCTGCTCCTTCAACAGCTTCCTTAGCAACATATTCTCCTGTTTGAGTTCCATCAACATCCATATCTATTTGTCTTATACCATTTTCACCTTTTAAATATTCCTCAAAAACATATTCTATACCTGTTCTACCTATATAATCATCTATTGCATATGTATCTTTTTTCTCTTTATATTCATCATCTCTAATTTTTCCTATATAACCAACTATATGAGAAGCTAAAGTTCCAGCCCTATAATCCCTTAATGGTTCTTTTATAACTGCTATTCCTGGGAAATCTGCAGATCTTTCTTCAAATTCTTGAACACTTGCCCTACTAATACTACTTGATATTTCAATAGATTTTACTGTACTATATCCACTTGTTTTTATTTCATATACTATAGTCATTATCTTTCTTGTATCTTCTAAAGAATCACAATTAATTTCATACTTATCTTTTAAAGCATAAAAAGCTTCTTCTGCTGTTGCATTTTCGTCAATTTTATTATTCTTCTTCCATTTAATAGCACTTTCTTCACTACTAAATTTAAACTCAAAAGGATTTATACTTATAGGCAAAGTATCTATATAACTATCTCCGTTTTTTTCTAGCACTTTTACTATATTTAAAATAGAATTATTGAAAGTTTGTGTATCTACTTTAGTTTTATATAGCTCTAAACTAAATCCCATAGTTGTCCCAACTAACACGTTACCAGTTCTATCCATTATAGAACCTCTTGCAGCTTCCAATACACTTTCTCTTGTTAGTTTTGTATTTGACTGTTCTCTATATTCTTCACCTTGTACTATTTGTAAATTAAATAATTGAATTATAATAATTATCCCTACTATGTATATAATTACAGTCAATATATTAAATCTAATTCTACTATTGGAATCATTATTTCCCAATTAAACACCTCCAAAGATCATAATCTAACAAAATTAAAAATATCTCGTTAAAATAGCATTTCCCTTTATAACATTTTCCATATAATATCCTGCTTTTTTTATTAAAGGATAAAAAATGATTGTCAATAATATATTATATAATATTTCAATTAATAATATTTTTAAAAACATCCATACATCCACGTAAAAATCTAGTATAAATATATTCATAATATATTTTAAAATCTCATATATAAAGGTAGAAAAAATTACCATTAATATTATAGTAATTTTACTATCTTTTGAAAAATTCTTATCTAAATATCCACCTATAAATCCTATTATAGCCAATGCTATAGCTGTAGTTCCGTATATTTCTTCCTATAAAAAAATCTAATAAAATACCAAATATTGCTCCAAATAATATTCCTCTAATTCTACCAGCAAATAAACCAACAAATAATGCCAAAATTACAAATAAATTAGGTTTTATTCCTCCAATTGTAAACCAATTAAAAAAATTAGATTGAAGAAAATATATTATAAAAAAAGCAACAAATAATAGAAAACCTATTAATACTTTCTTCATAATTCCTCCTTAAATATAAAAATTAATTTGTTATTACTAATACTGTCTGAACACTTGAAAAATCAACTGCTGTTTTTACTATTGCATATCTATCAGTTATATTTTTAGTATTTACAACTTCTTGTATTGTTCCGACATGAATTCCTCTAGGATATATTCCACCCATTCCTGACGTTTCAACACTATCACCTTGCGCAACATTTGCATCTGTTGGTATATATGTAGCTCTTAAAGTTGAAGCATTATCCATTGTTCCTTTACATACTATTGCCTCACTAGTTGCACTCATAGTACAACTAACAGTACTTGCAGGATCCACAATTGGTTGAACCTTTGCACTATGTTCATCTACTGCAATAACATGACCTACTAATCCTTTGTCTGCAATAACAGTCATATTTTTTTCTATTCCTTCACTCTGTCCAACATTTATTACCATAATATTGCTGTAATTACTAAAATCTTTATCTATTATATATGCTGGAATTGCTTGATAATCAGCATATTTTTCCTTTAAATTTAAATCCTCCTTCATAGTTGCATTTTCTGCTTTTATAATTTCTAATTCTCTTAAAGATTTTTCTAAATTACTATTTTCTTCTTTTAACCTTTTGTTTTCTTCTTCCAATTTACTTAAATCAGTAAAAAATGAAGAATTACCTTCTATTTTATTTTTAAGAAATACTAATCCATTCTGTATAGGTGTAACAAGTTTTATAACAGCACTTTCAACATATGAAAATTTATCTATATTTATATTTGATAAAACAACTAATAATATAAGTACTATTAGGGTTATCACTATTCCAAAAACCCCTATTTTTCTATTCCTATACATATAATCTACTCCTTAATATTATCTTTTTTTTCTCGCATTTATTAGTACAGTTTTTAATCTTTCTAAATCTTCTAATGTTTTTCCTGTTCCTTTAACAACACAATCTAATGGATCTTCTGCTACATAAACTGGCATATCTGTTTTTGAACTAATTAATTTATCTAGATTTTTTATTAAAGCTCCTCCTCCTGCTAATACTATTCCTTTTTCTATTATATCAGAAGCAAGTTCTGGAGGTGTTTTTTCAAGTGTCGCTTTAACTATTTCTACTATTTCGTTCACAGAATCTCTCATTGCTTCTTCTGCTTGAGTTGAATTTATTGTAATATTTCTAGGTAGTCCATTACTTAAATCTCTTCCTCTAACTTCCATGCTCATTTCAGTCATAAGAGGACTTGCACACCCTATCTGTAGCTTTATTTGCTCAGCTGTTGTTAATCCTATAGCTAATCCCATTTCTCTTTTTACATAATTAACTATATCCTCATCTAATTCATCTCCAGCCACCTTTAGTGAATGGCTCACTACTATTCCACCTAATGATATAACTGCAACTTCTGTAGTTCCACCACCTATATCTACAATAATATTTCCTGTTGGTTCTGCAACATCAAGTCCTGCACCAATTGCTGCTGCCATAGGTTCTTCTATTAAAAAAACTTCTCTTGCACCAGCTTGAATAATTGATTCTTCTACTGCTCTTTCTTCTACTTCTGTTATTCCCGATGGTACTCCTACTACAACTCTAGGTCTGCCTATATTATATCTTGTACATATTTTCTTTATTATATTTTTTAACATCAATTGTGTTGCAGTAAAATCTGCTATTACACCATCTTTCATTGGTCTTACTGCTTTTATTTGATTTGGTGTTCTTCCAAGCATTTCTTTTGCTTCATGTCCTGTTGCTAATATCTCTCCAGTTTTTCTGTCTATTGCCACAACTGATGGTTCATTTAAAACTATTCCTTTATCTTTTACAGTAACTAATATATTCGCTGTTCCTAAATCTATTCCTATGTCTTTATTTCCAAACTTAAACAACTTCATAAAAACCTCCATCCGAGCTAATTTCTGCTCTTTATTAAACAAAATCATATTAATTTTTTTATATATCGTTCTCTTTTAAATCATTAACACTTTTTGCATAAAATATACTTTGATAATCATCTTTTGATATAATTATATGATCTAATAAACTTATTCCCATTAATTCAGCACATTCATAAATTCTATCAGTAACTTCATAATCTGATTTACTTGGAGTTGGATCACCACTTGGATGATTATGTACTAATATTATTTTTGGCGCTTCCATTTTTACAGCTTCTGATAAAACATCTTTTGGATCGATTATTGCTGAATTTGTTGCTCCAAATGATATATCTACAATTTTTTGTACTATGTTTTTTGTATTTAATATAATTACTTTAACAATTTCTCTTTTCAAAAATCTCATTTCTTGCATTATTCTAAAAACATCTTTAGAACTCTTAATAGCTACTTTATTTGAATTTACAGGTTTTCCCATTCTGGTTGTTAATTCGCAAACAGCTTTTATTTGTATTGCCTTTACTTTTCCTATTCCTTTTATATCTGTTAGTTGTGTAAGTGAAATTTCCCTAAGGAAATTTAAGTCTTGTTCATTTCCCAAACTCATTATTTTTTTAGCTAAATCCACTGCAGACTCTTCTTTTGTTCCAGTTTTAATAATTATAGCTAATAGTTCTGAATTTGATAAACTTTGAGGGCCATATAACTCTAGTTTTTCATATGGTCTTTCTGAAATAGGTATATCTTTCATGTTTAAAGACATATACTTTCCTTTCTTGCCCCCGTTATATTTCTATGAAATTTTTTTATAAGCAAATACTGATATTAATATTCCTATAATACTTGCTATATTAATTTTTAGCATAAATCCAAATGTTATATTTATTACATTTAAATCCAATTCAATTGGGCTTGGCAATCCAAAACTTTGTCCATATGATAACCAACTTAACGCGTCAAATCTTGCAGCTATTTCCCCTAGTAAGCCTCCTATTACTAACCCTGATAGTATAAATATTAATAAAATCCATATATTTTTATCTTTTAAACTCATATATTACATCTCCAATATTTCATTTGTATTACAATCTTTTTATCTTAAATATTATATAAGTATTTGGTTGTTTTTTCAAGGGTAATTGTAAATAAGTTATATATTTTTTTATTAAGTTTTACAAAGT
>CALXBW010000044.1 GCA_944386645.1 uncultured Clostridia bacterium
CGAACACAGCTCGGCTCGTCCAAACGTTACTGTCAGTACCACTACTGTCGGCTAAAGCAAACACGCCAGCTTGGCTATCCCAATTCCAACCAGCACCTCGAAGGAAGAATGGCTCATGCGAATGCGTGTCTTCGTCCATACGATCTCCGTTCCATGCTAAATTTGTGCCGGTTCCGCTCGAAACTTCCCATATGCTATCACCGTACATTTGTCCCCATGATGAATAGCTTCTGCTTGTGTCTGTCTCTGCACTTGTACTTCCTCCTACTGGATATAATGTTATATATCTATTACTTTTTCCTGTACTTGCTATTGTCGCTATTTCTCCTCCATATGTTCCTATATTACTATGTCCTGATGGTATTACATTTGCTGTATAATCCCAACATCCTCCACTCATGTCATATATTCCTGTTATATTTCCTGTTGTACTTGCTTCATATCCTGCCTCTTTATACCATACTGTTGAATTTCCTATTGTCTCTCCTATTGTTTGTCCTTTTGCATTATTCGTTCCATCATTTACTCCTGCTGCACTATACCCTGTTATTGCATATACGGACTTTCCTGCTATACTCTGTCTATCTGCTTCAAAACTTACATTATTAGGATATACTTCACTGTTCTTTCCATATTTACTTTGACTTAAATATGCTACTGCTCCCCATTCACTATTTTTTATTATATGGCTATTACTGCTACTTGTTATTTCATATGGATTTCCACTGTTACTCATTTCTCTTCCTAATTTATATAAATTTCCTACTGTTGTCCAATTATATGAATATTTTTGTCCTTTAAACACTGGATAATACATATCACTACTTGTCTTTAATGTACTATCTTTACTTCCTTCCATTGGATACCCTGCCTCAAACTTTGCTACCCATATTCCATTTATCTCTTTATCCCAGCCTCCTACTTCTACTTTATTTGTAAATGCTGGATGTACTACATATCCTTCTGGAAATTTCGTATAATTCGCTGTTGTCTCTTCATTGTATTCTACTATATTTACTCCTTCTTCTGCTTCATTAGTACTTCCTCTTAAAAATTTCACATCTATTGTTCCTGCTGTACTACTATGATATCCACTTTCTATTTTATATGCATATCTTGGTATCCATACAAACATACTTCCTAAATCTGATATTTCTACCTCTGTTGTTCCATCTGTTGTATATTCTCCTGGATTACTTGTCTTATATTTTCCATCACTTAACATTACATTTGCCCATTGTTTATTATTATAATTATACCAATCTTCATCATTTGCATTTGTTATTACCCATTTTTCAATTGTTTCATTATATTTTACTGGTATCATTCCTTCTGTTAATTTTGGGGCATTTGGTTCTCCATTATATCCTTCATTTACATCTGAATTATCTCCTACAAGTTCATTTTTTATATACTCATCTATTTTATTTAATAAATCCTGCTCTTTTTGGCTTGCATTCTCATACTCATTTACTGCTTGCTGTGTTTTATCTAATATTCCTCCATTGAATACAAAACTTAAACTTACTCCTGCCAGTATCAATAATATTATAATAGTAATAATTAATGCTACTAATGTTATTCCTTTGTTTTTCATCATACACTTTAACTCCCTTTTTCTAAAATTAGTTTGCTTTTTCCTCATCCTTGATTTTTTAATCTATTAATTTAAATTAATAAATTTATGCATTTTCCTATTAAACCAATATACATAACTATCTCACTCCTTTTCTTCTGTATAAATTTACCTTATTATAACAATAATCATTTTTAAAATCAATGTTTTTCATTGTTAAAATACTTGCTATAGTAATAGCTCAGTATAAATTATTACTAAATAATTTTTCAGTTCTGAATTGTAAACAAAAAAACATAAACCTTAAAACTATTAAATAGCTAAGTCTATGTTTTTTAATATTGTATTCATTATTTTAATATCCATGTGTGCTCAGAATTTTTATCATTTATTACTTGTATATTTGCTTTTAAAGAAACTACTGGTCTTATACAATTATCACTATTTGTATTAGGATATAAATTAGAACTTGTCGCATTGCATAATCTACCTCCTCCAACAGCAGTACCTTCTACTCTCCTCAATCCGATATATACAATCTTAGAGTGTGTATCTGTCCAATATGAATTTAACCAATAATAACCATTAAACAACATATTTTTTAATTCTATATTTTCTATTTTAGTAGAATAATAATAATGTATATGTTTATAAAAATCTTTTATTTTGTCATTTAAAGCTATATTGTTACTTTGACCTGCAAATACCGTATTTGTACTCTTTAGTGATGGATAATAAACCTCATCCGTTAAAATATCTGTTCTATTATAGTTAGGTTCTAAATTAAGTATATCATCTTCTGATAAATTTTCTTTTTTATTAATGTCCTCTATAGTTATGCTTCTAGCTCCTGTATTTTGTATTTTTCCAGTTATTAACTCATCTTCTGGACCACCAACTGAATAACTTATTTCCATACTAGTATCTGCTCCATAACCATATCCATATATACTGCATATCCTTGAAAGTTCTTCACTAGCATATAAATATCCTATTCCTCCTTCTAAAATAAAATTTTTACCTTCATCTGTTTGTATTGGGTATTCGGATATTAATTCAACCTTTCCACTTGATTTATCAACATCTAACACTCTCCATCTTGTAGTATTATTTGCTGTAAATGTTTGACTACTATTACCATTTCCATGTGTTATCATTTCTCCTTCTGTTGTTGGTATTGTTCCAATAGGAGATGTATATGTTAGCTTATCAGAATCTACTGGAGTACCATTTTTATCTATAACAGTTGGATTATATTCTACATAATCTCCTGGTTTTACTAAATCAGTTATATTTCCTTCTATTTGTTCAACATTGTCATCTGTATTCATTTCTCCAAGTTCATTCTCAATATATTTATCTATTTGATCTAATAAATCCTGTTCTTTTTGGCTTGCATTTTGATATTCATTTACTGTCTGCTGTGATTTATCTAATATTCCTCCATTAAATACAAAACTTAAACTTACTCCTGCTAAAATCAACAATATTATAATTGTGATGATTAAGGCCACAAGTGTTATTCCACTTTTTCTTTTTAACATTTGCATTTTAATTCTCCTTCTTCTTATATTATTTTTTTCTTTTTCTCTGTTTTTATTACAAAATTATTATATTTCATATTTTATTTTTTAGTAACATTTGTGAATCATTTATTTTAACAATGTATATTCAAATAAATATATGCCTTGTATTTTTAAGCAATTTCATAGATTTAAACATGAAAAAACATTTTATTTAACCCATATATAATCATTATCAATATTAGACAAATTATCACCTATAAAAATATTAGAATCTCTTCTTTCTAATATTAGCACAATTTTTAACTTAGAAATTGATCTTAAAAACTCAATCTCATCATCTATTATAAAATCTCTTTTTTCATCATAATCTTTTTTTACAAATTTATAATCATCTCCTAATACTCCATAATTCCTATGAACAACAAGAATATCTTTATACATTTTACACATAGTATATGCTCTTTCATATCTAATCTTTAATTTTTCCATTTGACTTTTCAACTTATATTTTTCTCCAAAAATATAATCAATCAAATCATTTAAACAATCAAATTGAATATATTCATCATCTTTTATTAAAATTAATTTTTTTAACAATTCTATCTTTCCTCCAATTTTTTATAAATGTCATTATCTTTTATCTTTTCCCATCTTTTAATATATATTTTTTTCTCATTATCGTCTTCAAAAATCACATTTAAAAAATTAATTAATAAATCCTTTTCACTCATAGAATTATTTAAGAATTTATTGAATTCTTTCTCTTTATATCCTTTTTCATCTACCATTCTTACAGAAGTATCCACCATTTTTAAATATAATCTTGCATTATTTACAACTTCTTCAAAATTAAATGTTTGATTTGAAATTCTAAATTCTATAGTATTTTTATAACTAGTTCCAACATTTTTTAAATTTATTGCTACATTTTTATCTGTACAGAATTGTTTTACCAATAATTTCAAATCTTCTTCACCTTTTATATTAACTCCACCATTTTTTATTAAATTATTAAACATATCTTGATTTTGTTTAGCAAACTTTACAGAACTTTTTCTTATTATCTTTCCCTCTTCATTAGCTATTTTATATAATATAGGTTGAGAAACTGAACACATTTTCCAAAAATAATTCCATTTTTTACTATCATAACTTAATATATCTGCCCCAATATGTATATGACCACCACATTTTTCATTTAAGCTTGTCTTTGCATTTTTTACTATTTCTAACATACACTTTAACTGTTTCCATGAATTAATATCATTTCTTAATATTGGAGATACAGCCTCTGCTCCTTCTGGCAAAGATAATTCTTTTTCTACCTTCCAATCTTTTATTAAATTATATATCTGGTTATCCTCTTTTTCTATTATCAGCATTAAAGTTTTAAATTTATCATACTCTAATTTATCAAATTCTATTTCAAACCCAATGGTTATATCATTCTTTATATTTAATAAATTTATATCTTTTTTTATTTCATTTCTAATTTTATCATAATCTACATATATTCCTAAATCATTTTTAAATTTATTTTTATTACTAGCTCCTATAGTATTATATAATTTATTTAGATAAAAATAATCAATCTCATATTTTTTACATAGATTAATTTTTATTTCATCATTATTTATAGATTTTATAATATCATACATCATATTAATAACTTTTTGATCAAATTTATTAATTAGTTTTAATTTAAAATCTATATCTTTTATATTTATTATATATTTTGCAACAAAAACTGGACTTTCGTTCTCTAACTTCTTTATTATTTCATTTATTTCCATAAATATCACTCTCTTATTATTGATAATATAATATATTATTATATTATGTTAACTTTATTTTTTCAATATATTGTAACAAAATATTTTTATTTTGTATTATTAAAATAATCAATTATACCAGTATATATACCCCACGCTAATTTATCTTGATACTCATCAGTTTGCAATTTTTCTTCCTCATCTTTATTAGATAAAAATCCACACTCCACAATACTTATTGGAATTTCAACATGATCAACTATATATTTATTTGATATTGTTAAAGATTGCCTTTTATTTTCTTCACTTATTGCTTTATTTAAATTTTCTTGTATACACTTTGCCAAAGCTTCGCTATTTTCGCTATTTTTTTTATAAAATGTCTGCCATCCCCAATATTGACCTTGTGGTATTTTATTTAAATGAATAGAAACGAAAATATCTGCAGAAACACTATTTCCAATCTTTACTCTATTTTTTATATCAGAAACCTTTTTTTCTTTTAATGTAGTCTTATCTAAATCATATATACCATTTTCATCTGATCTAGTTAAAATAACTGTACAACCACTTTGCTCTAATAAATTTTGAAGTTTTAAAGTGATTTTTAAATTTATTTTATTTTCAGTAGTTCCATTTGAACTTTGTGCACCATCATCAGGATATCCGTGTCCTGCATCTATTACAACTACCTTATTACTTACAGGTAATGCAACAGTTTCTATATTATTCTTATACACACTATTAGTTATTTTAAATATCAATACAGATACGCCTAAAATAACTAATACTAACAATATTCTTTTTTTACTTATTATAACCATATAAAAAACTCCCATATTATATATATGAGAGTTTTGTTTTGTATATGATTAAACTATATTGTAATATTCTTTTATCATTTTTGATAATTCTAATGTTGCCTTATTAGACATATTTTTTCTTAGCATTGCAAAACCTTCTGTAGTATTTTCTAATTTTATTTCTTTTATAATGGTAATATCTTCTATAATATCATTTAGGTTCTCTGTATTTATAAAACCTATCCCTATATCACTTAAAACTAATTTTTTCATTATAGATGAACTAGAAACATTATAATTTGCATGCATTTCTAACCCCGTCTTCTTACAATACTCATCTAAAACTTTCTTTTTAGTTGATGGATATTTAGGTAATATAAATTTACATTTTTCTGTATCAGATATCTCTTTTATTTTATTATCTTTTACATACTTTTTACTTGCAAAGAAACTAAAACTTGTTTTTCTAAGTGGTATAATATCAACATTAGAATACTTTTTATTATGATATGGTAAATTTAAAACAACCATATCTAGCTCTCCATTAGCTAATTTTTGTAATAAACTATCTGTTATACCACTACTTATAGAAATTTCTATATCTGGATATTGTTTTATAAATTCTATTACTACATCTAAAATTAAAGAAGCTACTAATGAATTACCTCCGCCTATTCTAATTTTACCTTTTTCTAAATTTATATATTTTGAAAATATATTTTCTGCATTATTCATTTTCTCTATACTATCTTTTATATAATCATATAAATTTCTACCTTCTTCTGTTAATTCAACTCCTGTTTTATTTCTATAAAATAATTTACCACCCAATAAATTTTCTAATTTTTGTATCGATTGAGTAATTGCTGATTGAGAAATATACATACTTTCAGCTGTTTTAGAAATATTCTTATATTTTACAACCTCACAAAATACTCTATATAGTTCTAAATCTGTATTCATCATTTTATTACTCTCCTATTTCTTTTCTTTGTATTTTTATTTCAAATTGTTTATCAGGAAGTACTTGCTTTACCTTTTCTTTATTTCTTACACTGTATTTTAATTCTTTTAAAAACTTTTCTTCATCATTATTTCTTTCATCATTATCCTTAATCATATTAGCTTTTATTGTATTATCAATATACTTTCTATTTTCTCTTTTATATTTAAGATTATCTAATATATTTTTCATCTTCATTAAAATACCATTCTTCTCTATTTTAGTAGGATATTTATTTTCTACTTCTCCTTCTCTTTGTTTTTTATCTTCAAAATATTTATTAGTATCAATCCCATCAATTCCATCTAACATTCTTCCTAATTTCTTTTCATCTTTTGAATATATACACATAAATCCTTTCCCTGGTTGAAAAGTATATATTTCGTTTGAATTATAACTATTAGTAACAGAACTTAACAACCATAATGGAAGCTTACCAGATATATATAATCTCTTTTTTTCATTAATTAAGGGGATTTTGCATTTTTCATAATCTTCTAAAGAATAACGCCCATTTACAACATCTATATCCATAAAAATATTATCTTTATTTTGTAAAACATTGTATTTTAAATTATTATCTTGCTTTAAACCTCTTATTTTAGGTATACTTTTTATATTTATATACTTGTCAGTATTAGAATCATAAATATTTATATCTTTTATATTATTTTCTTTACACACTTTACATAAAGCAGCCATAACAAAATTTGCTCTAAATCCATTAAAATTTATAGAATCCTTGTCCTTTATCATTTTAGGCATATCTTCATAAAACTTTTTTATAGCTTTTCCATCCCATTTTATCTGCTTTATTTCGATTTTTTTTCCATCTTTTTGTCTTATAGTTATATTATTTTTATACCCTAATTCTTTTCCTAAATCATCAGCATATATACAATTCTTCTCTTCATTATTTTTTTTATTCATATAATTACTTCTTTCAATTAAGTCAGAAGCCATTATTTCAATTATTTTAGAATCCTCTGAAATTTTTCCTCTTTCTAGTCCTACTACTTTTCCTTGCAAAAATGGTTTAATACTATAAATCTCTTCTTTCCCTTTTAAATCAGAATCAAATAACCCAATACACTCTAGACCTAAATTTTCTCCGAATTTTAACCATTTTTCTTTTTCTTTTTTATTAGCACTTACAACAATAAATTTATCACAATGTTTAAAAATTTCTTCATTTTCTTTAGACATTACCCCGCCAGTATCAACTAAAATAATATCATTTTTTTGTTTATCTATAGTTTTACATTTATTTGTTACAAACTCTTCAGTAAATTTTCTTTTTTTTCTTACTATACTTGTTTCATATTGATTTTCATTATTACTCCACATACCTTCACCATCTGGAGTTGCTCTTACTACTGAATAGGAATTTGATGGCAATTTATTTATGATATTGGAAATAAATACACTCTTTCCTGAATGTGGTGGTCCACAAAATACAACCTTCATTTATTGCACCTCTCATATTTTAATATACCCACAATTATATAATATACATATAATTCAAAATAATCAATGCTTTTCCCCATTAGAAAAACTAATAGTTATTATAAAAAATATTAATCATATGTTATTTTTTTAATAATTCTTTATAGTATTCGTTTTATGTGAACTTTTTTAGATAAAAAATGAAAGTAGACACATTCTTTTTGTGTCTACTTTCATTTTTTATTTATTATTTAATAACATATTTTCTTATAAGAATAATTCCTCCAGCTAAAATTACAATACATACTCCACCTAAAATATAATATTGTATATTATTTTCTTTACCTGTATATGGCAATTTATCCACATAATATCCATTATTACTATTGTTATTTGTATTTTGATCAGAATTATTACCATTTCCTTGATTATTATTTTGATTGTTGTTATTGCTATTATTATCATCAGGATTTTCTTGTTGTATTCCTGTTACATTAATTTCTTTTAAAGTAGTATTTCCATCTATATCTTCAATATATATTGTATATATACTATTTTCTGTTACTTTTATTTCCGCAATATTATTATCTATATTTAATATTTGCCCTCCATTATTTTTAAAATAATCAACATTTAAACTACCTTTTCCAATTTTTATTATATTAATTTTAGAACTGTCTCCTGCAATTGTTATTTTTATACTTACTTCTGTATTATTTGCTCCTAATTGTTTATCTACAGTAATTTCATAAGGTTTTTCTGGATCTTCTCCTCCATTTACTGTTATTCTACATTCTGCTATATATTCTCCATCTATTGTTGTTACTCTTATTGTTGCTTCTCCTACTCCTACTGCTGTTATTTTTCCTGTACCATCAACTGTTGCTACATTTGTATTTGTGCTTTCCCATGTTACATTCTTATTTGTTGCATTGCTTGGATTTATTGTTGCTATTAATTGCTCTGTATTTCCTATTGGCATTGTTTTTTCATTCTTATTTAAACTTACTCCTGTTACTGCTATTCCTTCTACTGTTACTCTACACTCTGCTGTTTTATTTCCTTCTACTGTTTTTACTGTTATTACTGCTTCTCCTATTCCTACTGCTTCTATATTTCCTTCATTATCTACTCTTACTATCTCTGGTTTATCGCTTTCCCATGTTACATTCTTATTTGTTGCATTATTTGGATTTATTGTT
>CALXBW010000045.1 GCA_944386645.1 uncultured Clostridia bacterium
TTATAACATTGAGAGTGATTTTTTGTTACTTTTATCACAACTATAAGTTTTATTTGACTCCCCAGCATAGCTGGGGGGTTAACGATAAAGTTAAGAGCAAACCACCCGTTTTACGGGTGGTTATGATTGCTATGCTACATACAAAAAGCCAATGTATTTTTTATAGATTTATACAAGTTTGATTAATAATTTTTTTATATTGTTTTACTAATTTATTTAAACTTTTTACTGTTATAAATTCATTTACTTCATGTGCAGTTACTGGACCAGCTCCTAATATTATTCTTTGACCTTCTATCATACTAGCTTCTGTAAAATAGTTTGCGGTATCTATATTTTTAATAAAATCTATTTGATTATACCACGCTTTTATTTCTTGTATTATATTAGCTTTACAATCATATTTTATAGATAATTTATTTATTATATTTTTTAATATATCAATATGCTCATCTTTTGCTATTCTAAAATCCAGAGTAGCTTTGCAATGTGCAGAAACTGAATTTATAGCACTTCCACCATTTAATATACCTATATTCATAGTAGTAAAAGGAATTTCATATTTTGTATTTTTATCATTTTTAATTTTTTCATTATAAAATTTTTCTAATTCATATAGGAAGTTTATACACGAAGAATTTGCACTTTTACCCTTTGATGGATTACTAGAATGTACTTTTATACCATTAAAATTCAATTCATATGATAATAATCCTTTACAACCTGTTAATGCAATATTATTTGTTGGCTCACCAACTAAGATATATTTTGGAAAAGTATTGCCATCAGAAATAATTTCTTTTATACCTTCAAAATTTTGTTCTTCTGAATATGTAAAAAATACTTTTATTCCGTAATTCAATCTTGTTAAATCTGTATCCATAAGAGCTTTAATAAAGCTGGCTATGCCACTTTTCATATCACAACTGCCTAAACCATATAATTTATCATCTTTCTTTGTTAATTTAAAAGGATTAGTATTCCATGTATCAATAAATTCAACAGTATCAGTATGACCAACAAAAGCCAAATTTGTATTTAAGCCATAAGACATTATTAAATACTTTTTTTTACATTCAGTTTTGAAACCAATAGATTTCAATATTTTTTCAATATAATTTATAATTTTTTCATTTTCTTTATCTTTTATAGTATTAAAGGAAACCAAATCCTTTAAAATATCTACTACATCCATATTTTCACCACTATCACTTTTAAATTTCATCATAATATTCTATAATATATTAGATGATATGTCAATGGTTTTTGTGAATTTGTTATTACCATAACAAATTTAAAATTGTATAAAATATTTTACATAAGATCCGGGAATTTGACAGTTAATTAAATAAAAAAATGATATAAGCATTGGAAATGCTTAATTTTTTTGTCAAATTTCCCTTTCTTCTATTGCGTACTTATCGTACTTGTGATATGATATAAAAAAACGGAGGAAAAAGATGAGATTAAAAATTACTAAAACTAATTCTGATACTAATTACTATATAATTAAAGATATTAGAACACCTTCTGGCAAGCGTACTACAATGATTTATGAGAAGCTTGGAAATGCACAAGATTTATTGAAAAAATCAAATGGCGAAGATATTTTAGAGTGGATTAAAAAATATATTAAAGATTTAAATGAAAAAGAAAAAGAACATAAAAATGATATTTTAATTAAAAAGTCACCTTCTAAAATAATTCCAAAAAATGAACAATTTTGTTTTAATGTGGGTTATGTTTTTCTGCAAGATATTTATCATTCTTTAAGATTAAATAATATTTGTAATGAAATTAGTAATAAGTACAAATTCAATTATGATTTAGATAATATTTTATCTAGACTAGTATATAGTAGAATAATATATCCTTCTTCAAAATTAGCTACTTTTGAATTATCTAAAAAATATATTGAACAACCTAATTTTGAACTTCATGATATTTATCGTTCTTTGGAAGTAATTGCAAAAGAGACCGATTTCATTCAATCTGAATTGTATAAGAATAGTTTAAAGGTTTCTAAAAGAAATACTAATATTCTTTACTATGATTGTACTAATTACTTTTTTGAAATTGAACAAGAAAGTGGCTTAAGGCAGTATGGTCCTTCTAAAGAACATAGACCTAATCCAATTACTCAAATGGGTCTTTTCATGGATGGAGATGGTATTCCTTTGGCCTTTAGTATTACTGCTGGAAATACTAATGAACAAATTACTCTAACTCCATTAGAAGAAAGAATATTAAAAGATTTTAAATTATCTAAATTCATTGTTTGTACCGATGCAGGACTTGCATCAAATGCAAATAGAAAATTTAATGATAAAGATGACAGAGCATTTATCACTACTCAATCAATTAAGAAATTAAAGAAACATTTAATGGATTGGGCTCTTAGCCCTGATGGATGGCATCTTTCAGGAGATACAAAAGAATACAATATTAATGAGATAGAAAAAGACGAAACTAGTATAGAACTTTTTAAAGATAGAACATTCTTTAAAGAACGTTGGATTAAAGAAAATGGTTTAGAGCAAAAATTAATTGTAACCTACTCTTTGAAATATAAAAATTACCAAAAGCAAATCCGTAATTCTCAAATTGAAAGAGCTAAAATTGCAATAGCTAAGAAAAGTTTCAAGCTTGATAAATGCAATCAAAATGATTTTAAAAGATTCATAAAGAAAACTAGTATTACTAAAGATGGAGAAGTAGCTGAAAAGAAAGTATTATCATTAAATACTGACACAATTCAAAAAGAAGAAAAATTCGATGGATTTTATGGAATTTGCACTAACCTTGAAGATAAAGCTGAAGAAATTATTAAAGTAAATCAAAGAAGATGGGAAATCGAAGAAAGTTTTAGAATAATGAAAAGTGAATTTAAAGCTAGACCAGTATATTTAAGTAGAGATGATAGAATTACAGCACATTTTACTACTTGTTTTCTATCATTAGTAATACTTAGATTTTTAGAAAAAAATCTTGACAAAAAATATACAAGTTCAGAAATTATAGATACATTAAAAAATATGAATTTACAAAAAAATTTTGATTGCAGTTATGAACCGGTTTATACAAGAACCGACTTAACGGATGATTTACATGAAAAATTTGGTTTTAGAACCGATTATGAAATACTACAAGAAAGTAGACTAAAAAAAATTTTATCAAAAACAAAAAAATGATTTAGGTACGCATTTTTTTATTAATCTATTAAAGACTGAAAACCTTCCGACTCAGAGGTTATCAGTCTTTTACTCTTTTACAACTGTCAAATTTGAGAATATATTAGATGATATGTCAATGGTTTTTGTGAATTTGTTATTACCATAACAAATTTAAAATTGTATAAAATATTTTACATAAGATCCCCCTTTTATTTATTAATTTTTTGTATCAAAATTATTTTAACACAATTTTGAATTGGGTATCTTATTTTTTTATTATTTTTCCAGAATTTATTTTACACTAACACTCTCATTAAAATTTTAATTTGTATCAAATTAATAATGATAAAATAAGAATGGCTATTCCGCAATTTATTTGATTAAATAATCTTGATTTTATTAATAATATAATAAAAATTGTTAATTAAATTATTATAAATTTTTTATATAACAAATACAATTTTAATTTACTAAAATCAAGGACCTTCGTTAATACTAAGCAAGTAATATGAGGAAGAACCATTCTTATATTGATATTTATATTAAATAATAAACTTTAACCTAATATGTCTTAAAAATTCATTATATACATATTAATTAAAATCTGTAATATTCACTTAGATTCTAGAAAATAAAATTTCTGACTTAAAAAATGTTGACATTTTCTCAAAAACAAAAATCCAACACTCTTAATGTTGGACTTTTGTTTTCGGATTTTACCTGAGTATTCTATTTCTATTTGATAGTAATCTTTTGAATTTTTCCTAAACAGAAATGATAAAACTCAAACATTACAAGCTCATACTTCTGTGATTCTTCTTGGGTCATAACATTCATTTTAAACTCTATAGCTTTAATTTTATTAAAACAGTTTATTATATAATAATTCATAATATCATTGGAAGTTTTCTGTAGTTCTTCCTCATTAACTTCTGGAAAATATCCACGCAATAAATAATACACATAATTATTATTTTTTAAAACTGTTTCATCATATTGTAAAATAATATTTGGATTATATAAACTAATTAATAATCTATATATATTACTAATCAAGTCTCTTATTGAATATAATCTGTGAAACTTTGAACACTCATCTGAAATATGCCTAGATGAATCCAAATCTACTAAAACCACTTTTTTAGTCTGAGAATTATATTGAATATTACTCCACCCACCAGAATGTATATATAGGCCACTTTCAGAAAATTTTCTTACTTCTAATGCATACTTTTCAGCAATTTTTTTAATCAACATGATTCTTATATTAAAAAGTTTAATATTACCTACTATGCCTTCTCTTTCCAAAATAGATGCATAATAACTAGATTCTTCTTCAGAATTTTTTTCAGCAGGCCATAACAACTTGTATAATCTAATCGGGTGTTGCTCAGTACATAGTGCCACTACAACTGCCAAGCTTTCATTCCTATAAGTCAAATCATTGTATTTTAACAATTTATATGGAATTAGTGTAGAAATACCTTTTTCCGATAAATATTCAAAATTATTATACTCATTTGTTGCTTTTGATTCAGTCATTCCTCCAAATGGTGCAATGTCTGAAAAAACTTGTACTGCATTTCCATTCTTATCAAAACCGTAATGTGGTTCTCTTCTTACAAAATCAGATAAACCAGGTTTAACAACCTCTTTGTCATTAGAATAGAAACCTGCACCTTTTATTTTTACAGAACAATACCGGATATTGTTATAAATTATCGGGTATTTTAATATGTGATAGCAAGTTCTTCCATTTGAATAATTTACTCCAGTTTTTACAAATCTGACTATATCTGAAATCTGTTTGTCATCATATTTATCTAATACAATATTGGAATTATGTTTCATTACTGTAAAATCCATATTATTCACCTCGATTATCACCAAGAAAAAGAAGGAAATTAATCCTCCTTTCCCTTGAACTTTTCTTTGGTTTATACTAATTTTGACTCAATAGCGGGTTCAATTTCCTTTAAATAGTACTCTACTAATTTGCATGTGAAATCAGAATTTTTGTATAAACTTCCACAATCATATAACGAATCTGCTCTGCAACCTCCACCGCAAAAATACAGATACTTGCATTCTCTGCATTTTCTGTGTAAATTCTTAACTGAAATATCAGAAATTTCTTTCCATCCAATCGAGGAAGTTATATCTTCAATTGAATCATTCAGTAAATTGCCACAAGTTGTTTCCATCGACGGGCAAAAAGATACAGCTCCATTTGGTCTAATTGTCAAAGCTCCTTGATAGGCACATGGTTTGCTATCCATCGTATAATTAATGTGCTTTGCAGATGATAGAAATGCTGATCTAAACATTTTGTTTACATCCAATTCAAAATCTGGTTTTTCCTCCACATATTTGATTATAAGAGACTTTATTTTGTCAAAATTATTTAAAAGAATCTCATTGTCAATATGATTTGTATTGGCATTTCCAGAATTAAATATAAAGTCAATTCTCCATCTGTCAATTCCAATTTCTTTAAAAATATTATACATCTTGTCAAGTTCAAGAATGCTATCCTTTGTTACCATTGTGTTTATTGTTACAACAAAACCTTTTTTCAGAAGCAATTTGATTTTCTCGATGACTTTCTCATAGCCAACACCTCTTAGTTTTTCGTGTGCATTCAAGCCATCCAAACTAATACGGAACTCAATTAGGAGATCTCCTAATGAATTAATATAATTAAGATGTTCTTCTGTTATCAGCAAACCATTAGAAAGTATATGGATAGGATAATCTCTCACATAATTAATAAGTTCAAGAATATCTGAACGTGCAAAAGGTTCTCCTCCAGAAAATCCAATATCTTCACATCCCAAATTGATAGCCTTATCAATAATTGTCATTACCTCTCTTGTCGTTAATTCAGCCGTATTTCCTTCTAAATACTTGATGTTGTAGCAGTGTTTACACCGTAAATTGCATTTGTTAGTTATTTCAAAATGCAGAGCCAAAAATCGATTTTTCATAAGAACCTCCATAATTTTTCTCTTGTTTTGGAAAAGGGAGAAAAATACATAGAATTCTACATATCTCTCTCCCCCCTTGTGTGCTAGTATGCTATTCGACTAGTTTTTTTCGTCGAGTCTGCAACCGCTGTCGTTGTACCAATGCCCATTAATAGGCATTGGTACAACCTTATCATTGCTACTCATGAAGAAGAGTTTTTCTCTCTTCTCACTTTTTGAAAGCAACTGAGCATTAACCTGTGCTTTACTCATAATAGCACTCCTTTCTGTTCAAATTTTGCTTCAGAAATTATGTCCTAACTAAGTAGAACAATATCATTGTAGAACATAAAAATTGTTATGTCAATTGTTTTTTCACTTTAATTTTTACTTTAATTTGCTTTCGAATCTCATGCTTTTACAATTTAATCCAAGTTTACTATAGAATTGAATAGCACCTTTGTTAAAAGCCCATACATTTAATTCTATACTGTTTATATCATTATATAAGGCAATTTCCTTTATCTTTTCATACAGTAATTTTCCAATCCCCTGCCTATTATACTGGTTATCAACACATATATCCTCTATAAATAATATTTTCCTATGTTTAAATATACCTTCCTCCTTTATTTCCTTTATTGTTGCAATAATTTCTCCTACAATTTTATTATTTAATATTGCAACATAACACATACATTTTGGATTATTTAAGCAGTTAATAAAATCCTCTCTATATAGTGGGTCTTCATTTCTATATATATCTCCTCTATTATTCAAATGCAATGTATATATCTGATTTACCAGTCTATGGACTTCTTCAAAATCATTAACTTTCATTTTTCTTACTTCTATTTTCTCCATTATTATATTCCTCCATATAAAAATATATAATTAACTTACTAATCATTGAGATGATTATAACATAACAAACTTTATTTAGCAATCAATATTCATAGTAAATCAGGGAAATTTCATTGATTATTACAGAGTTGTAATATTTGTTAATATATGGTAAACTTATTGTGGTGATAAAAATGAGTTTAAATGAAATATTTAATATGTATTTTGAATAATTGATGACGATAGATGCGAAGTAAATGTGTTGCATCCGTTAATAGATGTATTGAAATTATGTTTACTAGCTACATTATGTGGAGTAGATTAATTAGACAAAATAGTAGATTATGGAGAAAATAAAAAAAACTTTTTAGAAAAAGAATTTGAAATAAAAGATATTCATTCAAAACCAACATTAACAAGAATTTTTACTATGATTGATTTTAAAATGCTAAGTTTAAGTATGGCATGTATCTTAAGACATATAATAACAGGAAATCCTGAACAAATAATGCTAGATGGAAAAGCAATAAAGTCAACGGATGCAATGCATTGTCAAAAATAAACAGTTGAAAAAATAATAGATAACAAAGGAGACTATGTAGTACAATTAAAAGCAAATCAAGGAACATTTCATGAAGATGTATATGCAATGTTTGATGATAAATATATAGATGAAACAGATAAAGATTGTGAATATGAAATATATAGTACAATGGAAAAAGGTCATGGAAGAATAGAAAAAAGGACATGCTATGTATTAATGAAATTGCCTTTTTTACAAATTATATAAATGACTGGAAAGGACTAAAAAAGATATTTGCAGTAAAAAGAGAAGTTGAAAGAGATGGAAAGACAACAAAAGAAATTTGTTGCTATCTAAGTAGTAAAAATGCAAGTGCTGAAAAATTATTATCATACACGAGAAATCATTGAAAAATAGAAAGCATGCATCACATATTAGATGTAAGTTTTGATGAAGATAATTGTAGGTTATATGGTCAAAAAGCACAAGAAAATATGAATATATATAGAAAATGTTCTATAAGTATTCATAAACAATATTTAGGAGAAGATAAGAAAAAAACAGTTAAATCAAATATGTTTAACTGCTCAATAAACGATTCCTATTTATTATAAATATTACAAAATTGTAATAATCGATGAAATTTCCCTAGCTTATCATATTTTTTCTATTATTAAAATACTAATTTTATGATACAATAATGAAAAATATTATATATGGAGGTAAAATAATATGAGATTTCGGAATGCCAATATTATTTGAGTTTCATTCACTAGAAGAAAACATTGAATTATGTCAAAAGCTGAATTTAGATTTTATTGAATTGAATTTAGATATACCCTATTGTTTTCCAGAAAACATAGACATAAAATTATTAAGTAAAAATAATTTTACAATTCACTTATCAGAAAAGGTTGATATTGGTGAACTAAATAATTCTTTGCGTGAATTTTATTTAAATGAAATAGAAAAAATTATATCTTTTGGAACAAAGTTTAATATTTACAAATATAATCTACATCTTGATCCAGGTATTCATTTTTCATTACCTGACAAAAAGGTATTTATATATCAAGAATATCTTAAAGAATATTTAAATGCATATAAAAGATCATGCGATTTACTTTCTAAAATAGCAGATAAGTATAATGCTATTATTTTATTTGAAAATGTAAGAATTGAATCCTATACTTTAAAAGCAATTGAAGTAATTTCAAATTATAATAATTTATTTTTTACATTAGATTTAGGTCATAATATTAGATATGGAAATGTAGCTAAAGAACAATTTTTAAAATATGAAAATAAAATTAGACATATTCATTTACATGATTTTAATGGTTTAAAAGACCATCAGGAATTATTTACAGGCTTGCTTAATATTAAAGAAGAATTAGATTTTTGTGAAAAAAATAATTTAGATGTACTAATTGAAGTTAAACGCAAAGAAGAATTAATTAATTCAGTTAATAATCTTCATAAATTTGAGTATCTTAATTAAGTAATTATTTTTTAATAATTTAATTTTATGTTATAATCTCAACTTAAACAGTCAAAACAAGCAAAGCTTAGAGAGAGTAAGAAAATGTAGATTTTATAAATTCGTACG
>CALXBW010000046.1 GCA_944386645.1 uncultured Clostridia bacterium
TGATTGAAACTATAATTATGTTTTTTACAATATATTTTATTTTCATTTTTATTCCATCCTTAAAAAAATTTATCTAACGGTATTTTACCTTTAAATTATATATTAATCTAAATAACATTAATTTTATTTTTCATTTTCTACACATATTTGATCTATAATAGAAATATTAATTTATAAAACTTTTTTGTCTTTATAAAATTTCTAGCTCTTTAGCTAATATATTTCTATTTACATCTATTGTAAATAAAGAATCAGAACTAAAAACAAATTCATATTCACTATTCATACATTATCTGCTAAAAAACTATATATTTATGATTAGTATATTCAATAAATCTTATTAAATCTTCATATTCTATTGACATAGTTTTAGTATTTGTATTTGGATGTACTAATACTTTTTTTCCTTTTAAATCTCTATCTATCAATAATACAACCAAATTATTTTTATCATTAATAATACCAATAGGGGTTACACTTCCAATGTTCAATTTTAGTATTTCTTTTAATTCTTTTTCATTAGAAAAACTTAATTTAGATTTATTGAGAAGTTTGGCTAACTCTTTTAAATTAGCTCTCTTGCTTGCTTCCATAAAAATCAAATAATAATTATCTTTATTTTTTACAAATAAGTTTTTACATTCAACACCATTTATTTTATCAGGAATATTCTCTTCTAGTGCTTCTTCTATAGTAAATACTGGTTTATGTTCTATTTGTTCATATTTAATATTTAATTCATTTAGTATATTATAGATATCCATATTAATTATTCACCCCGTAATTTATGTCATTTACATTATATAGTTTTCTATACCAAAATACAATCCCCAATTATTGGGGATTCGATAAATACTTATGATATAACAAGACAAGAAAAATTTTAAAAGGTTACATATTTTTATAATATATTTAAAAAGAAGAAGTACGAAACTTCTTCTTAAATTTTTCTATAAAATTCTATTTTACTCCCACTTCATATACTAAGTTATCTTTTGTAATAGCTACAACTGCATAATATCCACTATTATTTTGTGGAGTAACATCAACTTGTTCAAATCTATCTACATTTTTTAATTCTGAAATATTTTTTGCTATAAACTCTCCTGTTTTATATCCATTCTCCATATCTATCCCTTTTACAGTACCATCTTTTTGTAATATGAATATTAAAGGATAATCCCAATCTTGCCCTTCCATACCATAAAATATAGTATCTACATCATCGGCATTTATATTACTTATATCATATTTTGTATCATATGTTATAGCACCACCGTTTTCAAGTAATGACTCATTTAAATTTGTTTTTAATATAGCTATAGTAAGATTATTATCTTTTTCTTCAATAGATATGCTATTCTTTGCTACTTCTTCCTCTTCAATAATTTTATAACTAGAGTTAAAACTTTCATTATCTATTTCTCTAACTCTAAATGTACCATCATCATATTCATTGTTTATTTCATTCTGATTTGCACTTTCATCATTAATTTCTGAAATATCATTATCTGCATTGTTATTTGCTATCTCATTACTTGTATTAGTATCTGTTTCATTATCTGTCCTATTATTTTCTATAATTTCAGTATTTATATCATTTTTATCCTCTTCATTATTATTTAATACAGTAAAAACAATAAAACCTCCACAAAATAATACAATTAATATTACAATTACTAAAACTCCTTTATTCATTTGTTTCCTCCCTTTTATTATTAATATTTTTTACTGATATTTTATCCTTATGTCTAATTTTTATCATCTTATCATAATATATAACTTATTTCAATTTTTTTCGTTTTTTTAATAAAAAAAGGTATTAATAGGTAAATTAATACATAATTTCCTATTTATTCTATAATATTTTCATTATTTTATGTCAATAATATAAATAATTATATAATATTATTAGGAGAGTTTTAAATATGAAAAAATTTTGGATATTAATACCATTATTAATTTTTACATTAAGTGGTTGTGGTAATTCAAATATTACTAATAATAACTTATCTGAAAACAATTATATTAATACAAACAGCAATCCATCTACCAATACAGAAAATGATGTAAATATTGAAAAAACATCTACACAACAAAACATATCAAATAATACATCTTCTGAAGAAAATATTAAAATAGAAACAAAACCTCAAGAAGAAAAAATAAGTGAATTTTCTACAAAAATATATGATAAAACTGATGAAAGACAAAAAAATTTAGAAATAACTTGTTCAACAATAAATGAACAAATAGTAAAAAAAGGTGAAGAATTTTCATTTACTAATGTTATTGGAAAAGCAACACCAGATAAAGGATTTGAAAAAGCTAAAATATTTGACAAGCAAGGTAATGTTGAAGAAGGATATGGCGGAGGTATATGTCAAGTAAGTACTACTTTATATAACGCTGTAAAAGATATATCAGGTATTACAATTACAGAAAGGCATGATCACAGTAATACTGTTCCATATGCAAAAAAAGGAAATGATGCTGCTGTAGCACATGGAAGTTATGATTTTAAATTTATAAATAACACAGACTTTGATATTATAATACATGCTGAAAGTAATAAATCTAATGTTATAATAACTATAAATAAATTAATATATAAATAAAATATATAACGTAAAGTATTCACATTATATAATACTTTACGTTATATATTTTACAATTCATTTTTTCTTATTTCTTCTTTGATTTGTTGTGCTAGCAAAACACTATCAACACTTTGATTATTTACATTTTTGTTTAACTTATTTTTCTTTAAATCTTCATTTCTCTTAACTCTCTCATTAAAATCTGAAATAGCCATAATAGCCGCATTAATAACATTTTGTAAATCATTTTTAGATTTTATATCTTTTACTAATTTAGTAACAATTCCTGCTGGTTTAGAAAGATCAATTATATCTAAATCCTCATTCATATCTTTATATCCTCCATTCTATTAATGAAATTAACAAATTGTTCTAAATAAATATTTCCCGAATCTCTTAAATTTCTATTTTCTAATAAGCAAATAGCCTCATCTACAGTAAATCCCATCCTCTCAGGTCTATCTAAAACCATTCCGCCAAAATGATCTACTAGTTCTAATATATCACTCTCTTTTTCTCTTGGCTGGCTACCACTATATCTATTTTGCTCTTCACATATTTTGCAAAACCTTTTAGAAAAGCCTAATTTTTCTAAATATTGAGCACTTTGTTTTGCATAAGATTTTATCCTATCCAAATTTCCGAGGATTATCACTTTTTTTACATGAACATAATAAACATGCTGTAATAACTAAGTTTCTATCTATATCTATATTTTCATGTTCCATAAATAATTTTGCAATTGTTGCTTTTAAAATAACTGATTTATTAAAATAAATCTCTCCTTTTTTTTCTAAAAAATACATTATCGCTAATTTTTTGTCAAATCTTCTTTCTGCTAATATATAATCTGCAAAAGTTTCCATAAACTCCCCCCTAAGGTAGATTTTAATAATTTACCTCCAATTTTCTTAATTATATTCTAAAAAAAACTGCAATTCAATATTTTATTATAAATTTAACATTTTTGTAATTATAATGTAATATTACATTTTTTTAATTTCACTTCTAGCTAATTCATCACATCTATTATTATAAATATTATCACTATGACCTTTAACCTTTATAAGTTTTGCATTATATTTCTTCACTAAATCATATAGTTCTTGCCATAATTCTTTATTTTTTACTGGCTCTTTTGACGCATTTATCCATCCTTTTTTTATCCAATTATAAATCCACCCATTATTAAAAGCATTAACTACATATGCACTATCACTATATATTTCAATTTCATGGTTACATGTACTCTTTAACTTTTTTAATGCCTCAATTACAGCAGTTAGCTCCATAATATTATTAGTAGTATCTTTCATTCCACCAGAAAATTCCTTTTTAATTCCGTTATGCATTAATATTGCTCCCCATCCTCCTGGTCCAGGATTTCCGGAACAAGCTCCATCTGTGTATATTAATATTTTACCCATTTTTACCTCATTATATTTGTAAAATTTATTTATTTGTGATATTATATCAATAATTTATATAATATACAATAATATTTATAGTATGGGGAGAAAAATATGAATAAAGTTTTAGGAATAATAGCTGAGTATAACCCATTTCATAATGGGCATTTATATCATATAGAGAAATCGAAAAAATTATCAAATACTGATTTAACAATATGTGTTATGAGTGGTAATTTCACACAAAGAGGTGAACCAGCTATAATAGATAAATGGTCTAGAACAAAAATGGCCTTAGAAGCAGGAATAGATTTAGTTATAGAACTTCCTTTAGTTTATAGTATATCAAGTGCTGAAAATTTTGCATATGGAAGTATAAATATTTTAAATAAATTGGGAATAGTTGATGCACTATCATTTGGAAGTGAAGCTGGTGACATTAACATATTAAACTCAATTGCTGATATATTATATAATCAACCAAAAGAATATGTTTCTTTATTAAATCATGAATTGGCTAAAGGAGTTTCATATCCTAAAGCACAAGAAAAAGCCGTATTAATGTATTTAAGCGATATAAGAAAATATGCTAATGTATTATCTAATCCTAACAATATTTTAGGTATTGAATATTTAAAAGCTATTAAAAAATTAAAAAGTACCATATTTCCTATAACAATAAAAAGAGATAGTGATCACAATAGTACAGATTTATCAAGTGAAAATTTTGTCAGTTCAATGGCTATAAGAAAATCAGTTAATAAGATTTCAAAATTTCAAGATTTCATTCCTCAGTTCTCTTATGATATTTTAGACAATCAAATAAAACATGGAAAAATAGTTAAAAATATTTCAACCTTTGAAAAAGAAATAATATATAAGTTAAGAACAATGTCGAAAGAAGAAATAATGAATTTACCAGATGTAACAGAAGGCTTAGAAAATAGTATAATATCAGCTTCGAATTCTTGTAATAATTTATTAGATCTAATAAGCTTTGTAAAATCAAAACGATATACAAGAACAAGAATCCAAAGAATATTATTATATGCATTATTAGGAATTACAAAACAAGATATGGTTAACTCAAAAAAAATATCTCCATATATACGAATATTAGGTGTAAATGAAAATGGTAAAAAAATATTATCTATAATCTCAAACTCAAAATTAAATATTATAACATCTCCAAAACAATTCTTGGAGCAAAGTGGAAATAAAATACTAAAAAACTTATTATTAAAAGATATAAATGCAACAAATATATATACTCTTGGTTATGAATATGAATCACTAAGTAATTTAGATTTTACAACGCCAATTATAAGCATATAATTATAATTCAAAATAAAATTTTTATAAAACTAATAATTTTTAGCAATTATAACTTTCATATTATAATAAAGAAGATAGATATTATAAAAATTATATAATATCTATCTTCTTTTCACGGTTTTTTCTCCTTTTCTTTATTATATTGGTCATATCGTAAAGCAAAGTTTTGAATTAAACCTCCCATTAGGATAAAAACCATAATAATAATCATTAATATATATGCTTCTAACCACAAGCATAATAATAATGACATTACTATAAATAAAAAGGAGAATAATAATAACAATAAATACGAAAATTCAAATTTTCGCAGAATACTAAAAAATCTTTTAGTATTCTCTTTTATTTTAATGTATTGGGACAACCGTTTCATCAATTTTGCCCCCTCCTTTTATGCAACATAATAATATTATAGCATATTCACCAAAAATTAGCAATGAAAATATTTTTCTTATTGTATAGTATAAATCGATTTTGCACTAATAAAATTACATTTTCTTACAGTTCATTTTCAAATACTCTAAAATAAACTCATTTATATCTCCATCCATAACTGCATTTGTGTTTGAAGTTTCATATCCTGTTCTATGGTCTTTTACCATATTATATGGGTGAAATACATATGAACGTATTTGACTTCCCCATGCAATATCTCTTTGCACACCTTTTAAATCTTCTATTCTTTCTTTATTTTCCTTTTCTTTTAAATCAAATAATTTTGATTTTAACATTTTCATAGCTGTTTCTTTATTTTGTATTTGTGATCTTTCAGACTGACAACTTACAACAATATTAGTAGGTAAGTGTGTTATTCTTATTGCCGAATCTGTTTTATTTATATGTTGACCACCTGCACCTGATGCCCTATATGTATCTATTCTTAAATCTTCTGGCTTTATATCTATCTGTATATCATCAGTAATCTCTGGTAATACTTCAACAGAAGCAAATGATGTGTGTCTTCTTCCTCCTGCATCAAATGGAGATATTCTTACTAATCTATGCACTCCCATCTCACATTTCAAATTTCCATATGCATAATCACCAGAAATTAAAGCTGTAACACTTTTTATTCCTGCTTCTTCACCTTCTAAATAATCTAGTTCTTTTACTTTAAACCCATTAGCATTTGCCCATTTTATATACATCCTATATAACATTTGAGCCCAATCTTGTGACTCTGTTCCCCCTGCACCTGGATGCAAAGTAATAATAGCATTATTCTGATCATATTTACCTGCAAATAATACTTCCATCTCCATTTTTTTTATCTGTTTTTCAATTTTTTTTGTTTCCTTTAATATTTCTATTGCTGTTTCACTATCATATTCTTTTAGCAACATTTCATTTAATTCATCTATATTCTTTAATTCTTTTTCTATATCAGAAAAATGTTTAATTTTTCTTTCTATTCTTTTCATATCTGTTGTAATTTTATTGGCTTTTGCTTGATCATTCCAAAAATTAGGCTCATTAATTTTGTTTTCCAACTCTTTTAAATCTTTCTTCAACTTATCTATGTCAAAGAGAAACACCTACACTTTTTAATGTATCTTTTAATTCATTTATTTTTATTTTATTTTCTTCTAACTCTATCATAGATTTCATCTCCTTTTTTATTGTTCTTACCTATAAAGTTAGAGCTATGTTTCCATAGCTCTAACTTTATCTTATGCATTTCTTCCACAACAGTTTTTGTACTTCTTACCGGCTTCCATAAGTAATGGAAAATCAAGTATTATTAGTATATACAATATTATCCATATTATTGGTATTTCTTAATTTAAAGATTCTTTATGAAAAGGTATATATAGTATCTATTGCATTATTCTAATTATCTTTTTTTTTAATTGTGGCAACAAATTGGCAACAATGTCGCCAACATATTTTTATTTACCATAATTATTATATAATTTATTTATAATATAATCAATAGTATTAGTAATTTATTTTTAATATATATATTATTTATAATCTCATTTACATATTCATTTTATTATTTAATATCGTTAAATTCTAATCCATTCAACTTTAATGCTTCTACAAATAATCTTTTTAGTGCCCAATCTGACATATCTATGATTGGTTCATACATAAAACTATTCAAATGTATACTTTCTGGAGTCATTATATTTATTTCATCAACAATTCTTAATTGTTCTTCTGTTAAGAAAGGTTTTGCATTTTCACTCCAACATCTTGTTTGAACTTCCTGACATTCCAGAGAAATATTATTTGCAATCAGAATGGGTTTTAAAAATTTCTCTAATTCTAATCTAATAGCCATAGACAAAATTATTTTATTTTCTAAAATAACTTCTTCAGTATAACAATTACAAATATCAGATGCAAGACTTCGAATTAACTCTAAATAATTCTCATCGTTATCTGTTATAAAAGTATCGCCAAATTCACTTCTAAAACAATTAGGAATCATATTCCAAACATCAGATAATCTTAAACTACTTGTATTAGTTGGCATATCTTTTAAGTGTAATAAGCAAGTTAAGTTTAAATATTCTGAATCTAACAACATATATTCTGTTAAATTTCTATAAAAAGGGATGCTAGCAATTAATTTTATTTTTTTAGTAGTATTATTAATATTACCATCTTTAATCTTTTCTACAATACCTTTTGAAAAATAATCTTTCAAATAGCCAAAATTTGCCATTTGTAATTCTTCATTTCGAGTTTTTTGTACTATATAACATTTTTCTCTAGGTATTCCTATTCTACTCACTACCGTTCTATAAAAATCAAAATTATGAATAAGTATTAGTAAATCTATATGTAAATTTTTCGATATATCTGAAAGATATTCTACAATTGCATATTTGTTCTTATAATCAAAAGAATCTGCTATATCATCTACTATTATTAGATGTTTGCCAGAACCTTGTACAGCTTTTCCCTTTATAATTTCTATATCAAACAATATATACAATAGATACATGGCTCTTCTTTCTCCCATACTTAAAGATTTAATTAATTCATCTTTTCCAAAATCGGCATGTTCTTCTTCAGTGGTATCCTTACATCTTGTATAAGTAAAATATAAATTTGGAGCTTCATCTTTTAATAGAAAATTAGCTTTATTAGATATTTTCACTTCAAATGGGACTTTAAACCTCCTATTAAATTCAGTTACAACCTTTTGCCACCTTTCAGCTTGTTTTTCAGCACTTTCATATAGGCTTTTTATTTTATTAGAATAAGAATTTATTTTTGAAAAATATACAGAAAAGTCTTTTTCAAGATTGTCTAAATAATTAACCCATAATATGGTCTTTAACTTTTCTATATCTTTAAAATACACAATTATGTTTTTAATGAGTGAAAAATGGACCACATTATAATTAAGATTTTTGAATAACATAAAATAACTATATAACCTCTT
>CALXBW010000047.1 GCA_944386645.1 uncultured Clostridia bacterium
TTAAAAAAATAGAAAGGAAAAGAAGAATGAAAAAGGTGTTAAAAATATTTGTTATAATTGTAGGTATAATAATTATTCTAGCAATTGTATTTTTTACAGTAGATTATAATAGAGTAAAGCGACAAGAAAAGCCTATTTTTTGTATTAGTAATCCGGCAGGAGTATATTTGGATGGAGGAACCATAGTGTACTATGGATTAGGGTATAAAGTGATAGATTTTAATAGATTAGGTGGATATGATGAAATTAAGATTGGCTCATGGTTTATGGATTATAATGATTTTGCAGAAGAATATGAAAAAGAACCTGGTTTAATACCAGTAGAACAGCTAGAAATTACAGGATTAGATATTGAATCTAGTATAACAATAAATGGAGAAGATTATAATACAATAAAAAATATTTTAGAAGCGGAAAATTATAATCAAGAAATGTGTCAAGGAATTAATAAATACACTATAAAAATAAATGGTGGAGAAACTTATTTTATAAAATCGGATTGTAATGGTGTTGTAAAAAATGGAAAACAGGCTGAAATATCTGACATAGATTTACAACAGATAGAAGATATAATACAAAAAGCTATAAAAAACTCAAAAACTAATGATACTAACAATAGTATTGAATTACAAGAATTAAATATGTTTTATGATAGAGATTTTACAGAAAAATATGAGGATATAAGAAATTTAGATGAAAATTATAGTTCTTTTGATGCACAAAACGATAATTGCTTTGTAATTGGAGCAATGGTACACAATGATTATTTGTATAATGATTTTATGAATAATTATATAAATAATAAAAATGCTTTTATTAGAGTGGTACATAATACTGTTGAAGGTGATGCTATAATATATGATGTTAAATATGATAGTAATAAAGGTAAAATCTATGTGGTAGTTGATAATTCAAGAGATAAATTCTCAAATGAAGAAGATCGAAAAATAACAATTAAAGAGTATGAAAAAACAGCAGAATATAAATATAAAGAACATCTATATTGGGTTGTTTATAATGGAGAAATAAATGATGAAAATTTTAATTCAGATAATGTATATATTTTGGCAACTATAAATTAATTATAAATAGATAAAAACTGCTGATTTTAGATAGCAAAGCTTTGGAAGAATATTGAAGAAGTTAAAAAAATATGATATACTTAATATGTTGGTAATATTTATGTAAAAGCCGATAGATAAATAAAATAGGAGGAATAACTATGAAAAATCGGTATAAAAAAATTACGTTTGAGGATGAAAATGGAATAATTTTTGAGCTTGATGAGCCAAAAGGGATGACTTTTGAGGCATCAGATGAAAAAAAGGGAGAATTGATTATCAGAACGTTGAACATTAAAAAAATAATGATTACTCTGAAAAATATGCAAATCCACCAATTCCAGATGGATATAAGCATGTTGAAGGAGAATGGAGTAGTGGGTACGTAATAGAAAGAGTTTCTGATGGAAGCCAGTTTGTTTGGATTCCGGTTGGATATCTTGATTCTGATGGAACACTTAATGGAGTTTCATTTGATGAAAAATTTGGGAGAAGAAATTATATGTTAGATAATTTCGCCATGGATTCATTTAATGAAATGATGGATAAAAAAATGTATCAAGAATATGAAAGTGTGAAAAAAAATCAGGGCTTTTATATTTCACGTTTCAATATTTCCAAAACGTCAGAAGGAAAACCACAGTCTGTGAAAGGAGCTATTCCATGGGTAAATATTAATTTTTATGATGCTCAAAAAGTTGCATCTAGTATTGAGCAAAATGAAAATGTTAATAGTCATTTGACTTATGGAGCTGAATATGATTCAGTTCTTGCATGGTTTATAAAGTCAAAGGCAAAAACTCTTGCAGAGATTGCAGAGGATTCCACTGAATGGGGAAACTATTGGAATGCAAGGAATTCTAAAATAGCAATTCTTGAAACAGGCAGTGATGAAAATTGGCGTGTTAACAATATATATGATTTGGCTGGTAATGTAGGGGAATGGACACAGGAAAAATATGCAAGCCTTTATCGTATTATTCATGGAGGATATTTCTACAATTTTGGAGAAAATTTTCCTGTAGCTTTTCGCCGGTACAGTAACCCAAAAAACAAATATGATTTTGTTGGTTTCCGTGCTACACTTTATATTAAGTAGACGTGGGCTACTGTAAAATTATTTTAAATATATTTTAAACACAATATTAGAAGGAGAGAACTTTGAAAATTCAGAGTCTCTCTTTCTTTTTGCCTTCTTGAAATTTAAGGAACATATCTAAAGCTCATTGATAATTACTATAATTTATGTTAATATCAAAAAATAAAAAACGATAATCTGTAGGAGAAATTTATGAAAAAGAAGCTTTTAATTATAACAGGTTTAATTCTAATAATTATCATAGTTATATTTATTCTCTGGTATAATGGAATAGTTATTTTTAATTATCCATCTAAAAAAACATATGAAGTTAGAGGAATAGATGTTTCATCTCATCAAGGAGATATTGAGTGGGATATTTTATCAAAAAAAGGAATAAAATTTGCTTTTATTAAAGCGACTGAAGGCAGTTCATTTGTAGATGAAAAATTTAATATAAACTATGAAAATGCGATCAAAACAAATTTAAAAATAGGAGCATACCATTTTTTTAGCTATGATAGTGAAGGAATAACACAGGCATATAATTTTATAGCACATGTTCCTAAAATGGAAGAAATGCTGCCACCTGTTGTGGATATTGAATTTTATGGAGATAAGTATAAAAATGTGCCAGATATTGAAGAAACACAGAAACAATTACAAATAATGTTGGAAAAATTAGAAGAGTATTATGAAAAAAAGCCAATTATATATGCAACATATAAATCTTATAATTTATATATAGCAAATAATTTTAAAGATAATTATATTTGGATTAGAGATGTATATTTTACTCCAAAATTAAAAGATAATAGGGAATGGACATTTTGGCAATATACGGATAAAGTTAAATTAGATGGTTATAATGGAAAAGAAGAGAGACTAGATATGAATGTTTTTAATGGAGATGTTGATGAATTTGAAAAATTATTTAATTAAATAAATATAGTTTAAAATTGGAGTTGAAAATATTGTATAAAAGAGTAATAAGAGAATTAAAAGGAAAAAGTCTAATAGAAGATTTAAGTGATTACACAGTTGTAGATATTGAAACAACAGGTATGAATTGGAACTTTTGTAACATTTTAGAGATAAGTAGCTTGAAAGTTAGAAATAAAGAGGTAGTAGAGGAGTTTTCTGAATTAATAAATCAACATGAGCCTATACCATATTTTATAAGAAATTTAACAGGTATAACTGATGAAATGGTATATAATGCTCCAGAATTAAAAGAAGTTTTAATTAAATTTAGGGAATTTTTGAAAGATGATATTATAGTTGGTCATAATGTTAATTTTGATGTAAACTTCTTATATGATAATTTTATAAATGTACTTAATGAGCCTCTGACAAATAATATTGTTGATACATTAAGAATATCTAGAAAGTTATTACCAGAATTAGAACACCATAAATTAGATAATTTGATAGAGTATTATGATATTAAAGCTCGTGATAAACACAGAGCATTAAATGATTGCATATTAACAAATGAAGTTTACATTGATATGTGTAAAATGGTTTATGAAAAATATGATAAATGGGATAATTTTAAGAAAAAATTTAGAATTTGATATATGAAATAGAAAAAGATGAAACTTATTAATTAATATAACAGTATAGAAATAATAGGTATAGTTAAATACCTGATATTATAAAAAATTCCAAAATAAAGCCACAAATAATGTAAAATGTACATTGACCAAAAATGTAAAAAATGATATAAAAAATGTTATATATTATTACTATGTTTTATGCTATTAAATGGTTTATAAATTGTTTAGATTTTTATAGAAATTTGATTTATTTAAGTTACAACGGAGAAATTATGGAAGAATTTATTGATTTATATGACGATAATAAAAAGAATACAGGTATTGTTATTCCAAGATCAAAAGAAAAAGAATTACTTGAAGGGTATCATATCTTAGTATCAGCATTATTAGTAATTAATAGTGATAACAAAATAATGATGCAACTCACTTCAAAATCTAAAGGAAGTATTTTATCTTTGCCTAGTGGACATGTTTTACATAATGAAAGTAGTAAAGAAACAATAGTTCGAGAAATGTATGAAGAGCAAGGTTTGAAGATTGATAAAAATGCAATTACTTTAGTAGAAGAAAGATTAGCAAATAAAATAGCTTTTTTTGATATATATTATTTAAAAGCTGATTATAAAATAGAAGATATGACACTACAAAAAGAAGAGGTTCAAGATATTATGTGGATGACTTTTGAAGAAATTTTTGATGCTTTTAATAATGGAAATGTTAGAAAAAGTAGTGTTGATTCTATTAGAAATTTCTTAAATAGTAAGTATTATAAATCATTATAATTGACTTGCTTAATTAAAAATATATAGCTATTTCTCCTAATATATATGATGCACATAGCCCAAGTGAGAGAATGTCCATAAAGTCTGCAAATAAAATGTGGGAGTTTATTATTAAATTATTAGAGTGTTTGAATACAAAAAATTAAAACTATAATTATGGAGATATTAAAATGATTATTTATTTTGTAAGACATGGTAAAGATGATGATGCTTATCGTGGAGGATGGAGTAATTTACAAATTACTGAAGAAGGTAAAAAACAAGTCAAAAAATTGGCAGATTATTTGGAAAAAAATAAAGATAAATTTATTATAAGAAAAATAATATCAAGTGATTTAGAAAGAGCGAGGCAAACAACAGAAATAATAAATAAAAAGTTAAATGTTCCTGTTGAATATACATGTAGATTAAGAGAAATGAATAATGGTGACATTGCAGGTATGTTAAATACTGAAGTGGAAAAACGATATCCAGGTCTTTACTATAATACATTAGATATAGATGAAAAATATCCAGGAGGAGAAAGTCCAATAGAATTTTATAATCGTATTGTAAATGATTTTGAAGATATTGTGAAAGAAAACAAAAATACAGGAAACTTTATGGTTATAACTCATAGTGGAGTTATAAATATTATCTATAGATATATAAATAAAATGGAATGGTCAAACAAAATAAAATCTATAAAGATAGCAAATGCAAGTATATATAGTTTAAGAATAGAAAAAAATAAAAGAGAATTCGAATTAGAGAATTTCAAGAGGTATTTAGAAAGCGAGTAATTTATGAGCAAATTTACGATTAGTACCACATTTTCAAGATAATCAAGATATTAGTAGTATTATGCATAAAATAAAAGAGATTAATAAATAGAGAGATAAATTAGTAACAATTAAGACCTACTCAGTCACAAGGTGGGCCTTTTTTATGAATTAAATATTCCTTTTTAAAATTTTTCTTATTATAGATTATTTAAAAAACGTATACCAAATTGATTAAAAAATGTATATCAAATTACTTAAAAAATGTATATTTAATATTTGAAATACATAGAATATATGATAAAATAAATGGTAATGGAGGGATAATAATATGTCTTTAAGAAAAGAAGAATATTTAGATAGATTAGTTGACAAAAAAATAAAAGAATATTTAGAGATTTTTGGTGCAGTAAGTATTGAAGGACCAAAATGGTGTGGTAAAACATGGACGTCATTGAATCACGCAAATAGCAAGGTGCTTTTAGATGAAGATGAAATTAAAGAAAAAGCAAAATTAAGTTTAGATTTAATTTTAAATGAAGAAAGACCAGAATTAATTGATGAATGGAATTTAATACCAGAGGTGTGGGATGCTGTTAGAAGAAGATGTGATGAAACTACTAAAAAGGGCAACTATATTTTAACATGTTCTACAAAATTAACAGACGAGGAACAGAAAGAAAAAATACATCATTCTGGTGCAGGCAGAATAGGTAAAATACAAATGCATACCATGAGCTTATATGAATCAGGAGATTCCACGGGGAAAGTTTCTATATGTGATATGTTAAATGGGACTTTAAAAAATGGGTTAAATGATAAAATTACATTACAGAAATTAGCAAATTTAATTATTCGTGGGGGATGGCCTTCCAATATTAGTACACCAGAAGATAAAATTGGAATAATACCTAAAAGTTATATTGAGGCAATTTTAGATAAAGATATTCATGATGATAAAAAAAGAGATAAAAATAAAATGTTAATGTTACTTAAAAGTTTAGCAAGAAATGAAGCAACTATTGCTAGTAAGAAAACATTATTAAATGATATAGAACAATGTGGTAATGAAAAAGAGATTATTGAAAGTAGAATAACTATTGATGATTATTTAGATGTTTTAAATAGGCTTCATATAATTGAAAATCAAAATGCATACAGCGAAAATTATAGGTCACCAAATAGAATAGGGAAAGCAGCAAAGAGACACTTTACTGATCCGTCACTTGCATGTAGTTGTTTAGAATTAACAAGAGATAAATTAATAGATGATCCAAAAACATTTGGATTTATGTTTGAATCATTAGTTGAAAGAGATTTAAGAATATATATGGAATATTTAGGGGGAAAGTTATATCATTTTAGAGATAATGTTACTGGATTAGAAGCTGATTCAATACTAGAATTTAGTGATGGTGAGTATGCAGCAGTAGAAATAAAATTAGGATATAAAGAAGTTGAAGATGCAAAAAAAAGCTTGTTAAGTTTATATAATAATATGACAAAGAAACCAAAATTTTTGTGTGTTATAGTTGGATTTACGGATGTTATAGCAAAAGACCCAAAAACTGGTATTTATATTATTCCAATTACAGCACTTAAACCATAAATACGAAAGAAATGACAAAGGAATGAAAGTTTTGAGTAAGAATATATAATCAATATTATTGTAATGGTTAAAAAAATATTAGAGTAGAAGTTGAGAAGTTGTATAGAATATGAATAAATACAAATAGAATAAATATATGGGTAATGTTTATTCATTTTACTTATCAAGAATTAAAAGAATAGTAAGTATTATAAATCATTATAATTGACTTGCTTAATTAAAAATATATAGCTATTGCACCTAATATATATGATGCACATAGCCCAAGTGAGAGAATGTCCATAAAGTCTGCAAATAAAATGTGGGAGTTTATTATTAAATTGTTAGAATGTTTGAATACAAAAAATTAAAACTATAATTATGGAGATATTAAAGTAGGTAGTGCAACAAATAAATAATAATATTATATATTCAATTAATGGAGGAAATGATTGTGAAAGTAACATATAATGCAATCATAAATTTTGTTAAACCATATTATGAAAATAAAGATATTATGCATAATATGTGGCATATAGAATTAGTAAAAAAGAAAATAGACCAAATCATTTCAATAAGTAATTATGATATAAATTATGAAAATAATGATATAAGGTTTATAGAAAAATAAAATGTTGTGTATAAGATTGATTGCTGATATAATAAAATAAAAATATATTAAAATGAGGAATTTATATAAAATGAAAGCCGTTATTGCAACTAATAATAAAGTAAAAATAGAAGGTGCTAGGAGAGCGTTAAATCATTATTATAATAATGTAGAGGTAGAAGGGATAAATGTTCCTTCAGAAGTATCTAAACAACCTATAAATGAAGAGATTTATAAAGGGGCTAAAAATAGAATTAAAAATTTAAAGAAATATTGTAGTAAAAATAATGTTGATACTGATTTATATTTTGCTATTGAATCAGGTATTAGTAATCAATTAGGCGAATGGCAAGTAATTAGTATAGCAATAATAGAGAATAATTTAGGAATTTCAAGTGTAAGTACAAGTGCAAGTTTTCCAATACCAGAGAGATATGTAAATAAAATTGTTGAAAAGGGTGTTAATTCTGTAATGCAAGAAGTATTTGGCAATAATTTAAACAAAAGTGGAATAGAGATCTTAACAGATGGCGTTTTTAATAGGATGAACTTAATTGAAGAAACTTTTATTATGGGATTAATAAAAATAATTCATGATAATAAATGGAATTAAATTATAAAGTTTTTAGTAATAATTTTATATATAAATCGACTTAAAATAAGAAATAGTCTTAAAATTAAAAGGATATTTCTTATTTTTTGTGACAGGCATGTCTTTTAGCTAATCGGAGGAAGTGCATAGAGGTAGATATCGTCAAACATAGAGAGAAATACAAGAATCAATTGTGAGGTGAAAGTTGAGAAAGTATGTATCAAAGTTCTAGCTCGATGTACAAAAACTTGATAGTAAGGCTATGCAACAAGTCAAAGCCCAAAAGATATACGTAACCTTATGCAGTAAATCAAGCGAGTAAATAAGGAAACTTTTATATAACATATCCAATTGTCCAGACGTCTGGACAATTTAAAAAATAAAAAATCGTTTTAGATTAAAAATTTCTAAAGCGATTTTTTGGTAGAAATCGTCAATATTTTGAAGAAGGAGCAAGAGAAATGATAGAAATTTATGATGACAGAATTTCAATATGATGAGTTTTTTTGTTGAGACCATCGTATTATGATAAGAATTATGGAACTTATGATTTAGCAAATAAAAACATAAATAAAGTAAATAATTATAAAATTCCGTTAAGTAAATTACAACAAGAAA
>CALXBW010000048.1 GCA_944386645.1 uncultured Clostridia bacterium
AGATTTTGCCCATGAACATTCCTCATTAAATTATATAACAAATTCTATAAACATCTCCAATCGCATTCAAAATTTATTCAATATTATTATATCAAATTCTTTATCTTGTTTTATAGTCACAAATAGAATACTCAGTATAATCCAATTATAAAAAATTAATTATAAAAATATACACATGCATAATTTTTTTTGATATAATGAAAAAAATAAATTTAAAGAGGTGAACATATGACAAAAAACAATAAAGGAATAACAATGATAACATTAATAGTTACGATACTAGTTATATCAATAATAGCAGGAGTAACAATATATCAATCAGTAGAAAATATAAAAGCAAGAAAAATAGACTTATTATATGCAGATTTAGAATTGTTAGAGGATAAGGTAAACACATACTATCTAAATAATGGAGGTTTACCAATAAAAGAAGAATTTAAAGGTTCAGAAAATTTTAAAACTGTAAAAAACGTAAATGATAATGATGTATATTATGTAATAGATATATCATCTCTAGATGGAGTAAGTTTAAATATGAAATTAGATTTTACAGGTGATGATGTATATATAATGAATGAACAAAGTCATACTGTATATTATCCTAAAGGACTTACAATTGATAATGAAACATATTATACATTACCAAAGCAATATTCGAAGATTGAAGGGAACAAGGATGAAAGTAAACCTAGTATTGGTGAAAATGAAACTGGAGAAGATACGCCAATAGAGCCTACATTACCAAGTGTAGATGAAGATGGATTAGCAAAAGAAGATACAACAATAACAACAGATGACCCTAATATTCAAATAGTAATACCAGAGGGGTTTGCACCAGTAATATTACAGACAGATAGAACAGACTCAATGCCAGGAGAAAATGGAGCAGTTAAAGCAATAATGCCTATAGAAGATTGGGATAAGATAAGTGCAGAGCAAATAAATAAAGGTATTGTAGTAGTAGATCATGCAATAACATATGATGGTGGAAATGAAACAGGAACAGTGCCAGATTTTAATGAGTATGTGTGGGTTCCAATTACAGATAGTAGTAAGTTTGCCAGAATTGCATGGACTACACCATACGGATATGATGAAAATGGAAGTTGGGGTAGTGGAGGAAGAACACATTTATTAGCAGAAATATCAACAATAAATAAATTTATGGAAGAGACAGGATCATCAGAGTATACAGATATGGTAGATAGTGTAAGTAGAAATAAAGGATTTTATATAAGTAGGTATGAGGCGAGTCAAAAAGATAGTGCAACAGCGCAGAGTAAGAGAGGACAGAACCCATGGGTAAATGTATCACAATTAGATGCAAAAACAGCATCAAGTAATATGAAAACAAGTATAAATAGTCATTTAATATATGGAATAGAGTGGGATAGTGTATTGCAGTGGGCATTAGATAGTGGAGCAACAATAGGAGCAGAAACAAGTGGTACAAAAAGAATAACAATAGATGATGTGCAAAAAGATAGTAGAAGTTGGGGTAATTATTTAAATTCAGTAGGAGGATCAGCAACAAATTCAGGAAGGGGATCAAAACCAGGAGGAACAAATGAATATTGGAAGGTAAATAATATATATGATATAGCGGGAAATGCGAGAGAATGGACTCAAGAGAAGTATTCTACAGATAATAGTCGTGTGTATAGAGGAGGCAGTTTCAGTGGCCTTGGAGACCACTTTCCAGCAGCTGAGCGTTACCACAACATTGAGAGCTATAAGGTAAACTACAGCTTACGGATTCAGAGTAGGATTTTATGTGTAGCGCTGTACTTTGGTAGCATAGTGATGTATTGGACAACATTGTTCTCAAAAACTAGAAAGGATTTGTAAAATACAATTTTCAATTTAAAATATTGATTCTTCTAGTTCGAAAATTAGAAAAAATGATGGAATAAATATACACGCGAAGTGAAAATACTTTAAACAATGGATATAATAAAAAATAACTTTTGAAAAAAGGTGATGAAATTGGATAATATCGATTTAATGAGATATTGTTTAAAAAGTAGTAATGAAGACTATGATGTAATGCAAGTAATGTTTAAGAATAAAAAGAATACATGGACTTTATTTTTAGGACATTTAGTTATTGAGAAATTATTAAAGGGATTGTATGCAAAGAATAATAAAGAAAATCCATATACAATAAAATCTCACAATTTATTGGCTTTAGCAGAAAAATGTAAATTGGATTTAACAGATGAGCAGGTTAAAAAATTACAAATAATTACTCAATTTAATATAAGTGCAAGATATGATGATTATAAAGAAAATTTTAAACAAAAATGTACAGACGAATATACAAAACAACAAGTAAGAAATATTGAGGAGGTAATAACATGGTTAAAAGGTTTATTGATAGAAGAATAATGGAATCAATAAAAAAATATATTGAAAGAATTAGTGAATACTATAAAATAGAAGCAATTATTTTATTTGGTTCTTATGCAAAGGGCACAGAAAATGATGATAGTGATATAGATATAGCAATAATTTCAAGTGATTTTAATGATATTATTGATGATGGTGCAAAATTAATTGGATTAACATGGAAGATAGATACAAGAATAGAACCACATCCAATTACCAAAGAAGATTATGAAAAAGTTTCAAATCCTTTTATAGAGGAAATAATTAATACAGGAATAAAAGTAGCATAAATGAAAAATTGAATAACATCCAAAAAAACTAATAATTCTTTTTATAGAATTATTAGTTTTTTTTTGGAATATTTTTAGTACAAGCTGAATATATATAAATAGAAAAACATATTTTTAAATATAGAGGTGATAATATTGATTTTAGTAAAAGGATTAATATTTATACTTATATTTATATCTTGTACATATTTAGGAATTTTAATATCAAAAAAATATACAAATAGAGTAAAAGAACTAAAAGAATTCAAGAATGCATTAGGCATAATTGAAACAAAAATAAAATTTACATATGAACCATTAGGAGAAATTTTTAAAGAAATAGCATCAAATTTTAGTACAAATATTTCAAATATATTTATAAATACATGCGATAACATGAAAAATTATAATATTGGTAAGGCATGGGAGTTAGCAATAGAAGATGGAAATACATATATGTTAAAAGAAGATAAAGAAGTCCTTAAGTCTCTTGGAAAATTGCTAGGAAAAACAGATGTAAATGGTCAAATAAGCCAAATAGAACAAACATCGGAATTTTTAAATAATCAAATAGAAAAAGCAGAAGTTGAAAGAGTAAAAAATGAAAAATTATATAAAACTTTAGGAATAGTATCAGGAATAGGATTAGTTATTTTATTGATATAGGGGGATAATATGGATATAAATTTACTTTTTAAAATTGCTGCAATAGGTATATTAGTTGCAGTATTACATCAAGTTTTAGTAAGGGCAGGAAGAGAAGATCAAGCAATGATGACAACACTTGCAGGTTTGGTAATTGTATTAAGTTTAGTTATAAAAGAAATAAGTAATTTGTTTACAACAGTTAGAACTATTTTTAATTTATAGCTTAGGCTGAGTTTATGGGGGAAGTATGGATATAATAAAAATTATTGGAGTAGGGTTAATTGGGTTAATAATAATTATTATTATGAAACAGTACAAGCCAGATTTTGTTATATATGTATCACTTATTGTTGGAACAATTATATTGTTTATGATTATGGACAAGTTAAATGGAATAATAGATATATTAACAAGTTTATCTAATAAAGCAAGTATTAATAGTGAGTTTTTAGTAATTTTGTTGAAAATAACTGGTATAGCGTTTTTAACAGAATTTGCAGTTAGCATATGTAATGACTCAGGAGAAACAGCAATAGCAAATAAAATTGACTTAGGAGGAAAGATAATAATAATTGCTATTTCTATACCAATTATATCTGCACTTTTAGAATTAATTATTAAGATTCTACCTTAAAGAGGTGAAAGATGAAAAAACTAATTATTATTATTTGTTTTCTTATTTTTACACAAAATTATTGTTATGCTACTCAAGAAGAAATAATTTCATCACAGAAAGATGATTTAAATATATCAAGTTTTATTGATGAAGCAAAAGAATATACAAGAGATATTTTCCCTGATATAGATATGGATAATTTATTGTCAGATGCTATAAAAGGAGAAATAAATAATGAAAAGATTTTTGGTAACATATTAAATTTATTTGGAAAAGAAATAAAAAGTACTATAAAAACTTTGGCTAGTATATTAATAATAATTGTTATACATAGTGTTTTTAAGAGTGTGAGTGAAAATCTTGGAAATCAAAATATATCTCAAATTACATATTATGTTCAATATATACTAATTGTTACATTAATAATGGCTAATTTTACAGATATCATTACAGTAGTTAGAGAATCAATACAAAATTTAGTATCATTTATGTATATGTTAACACCTATTTTAATAACTCTGATGATTACGACAGGTAGTATTGTCTCGGCAAATGTATTACAACCAGTTTTATTATTTGCAATATCATTTATTGGAAATTTAATAGCTAATTTTATTTTACCAATTATACTAATATCTGCTGTACTTAGCATAGTCTCACAAATTTCAAGTAAATTTCAAATAGACAAGCTATCTAATTTTTTTAATTCTGGAATTGTATGGATATTAGGAATTGTATTAACCATATTTGTAGGAATGTTATCTTTAGAAGGAACATTAAGTAGTAGTGTAGATGGATTAACTGCTAAAGCGACTAAAGCTGCTGTTTCAAATTTTATTCCAGTTGTAGGAAAAGTACTTGGAGATTCAATTGATACAGTTTTGGGTTGTGCATCTATATTAAAAAATGCGGTAGGAATTGTAGGTGTTGTTGTACTAATAGGAATATGCGTAGTACCAATTGTTAAGCTTGCAATATTAACTATTACATATTATCTTGCTTCTGCAATTTGCCAACCAATAGCTGATAGTAAAATTATAAAATTATTAGATCAGATGGGTGGAACTTTTAAAATGCTTTTAGCTATTACTGTTACTGTTGCAATCATGTTTATTATTGGGATAACAATTGTTATTAAAATATCAAATAGCGGACTTATGTATAGATGAAAGGAATAAATTATGATTGATTGGATAAGCTCATGGGCTAATAGTGTTATCATTGCTGTTATTATTGCTACTATAATTGAAATGATATTACCAAATGGAAATAATAAAAAATATATAAAAACAGTAATTGGCATATTTATACTTTTCTCAATAATAGCACCAGTTATATCTAAAATTAGTAATAATGACTTTGATTTAAAAAATGTTATGGATAAATATAATATTGTTGATGATTATGAAAGCTATGAGGTATCTAGTTTGGATATAGATAAAAGTGTAGAGAATGTATATATAGATAATTTGACTACAGATATGAAAAATAAAATAAAGGAGAAGGGGTATAATGTTATAGATATTAATGTTGATATTGACATGAGTGAAAAAAATTATGGAAAGATAAATAGTATATATATTGTTTTGAATAAGAGTTTAAAAGAAAATGATATTTCTGAAATAAAGAGTGTAAATAAAATTGAAATAAATATTTCAGAAAAAAAAGATGAAAATGTTATAGAAGAAAATTTAAGTAGTAGTGAGATAAATGAATTGAAGGAATATTTATCTCAGTATTATGAGGTAGAAATTAAAAATATTAGTATAAATTAAGGAGGGGAGAAATTTGTTTGGTAATAAGTTAAAAGATATAAAAGAAATTATTGACAATAAAGATAATAAGGATAATAAAAGAAAAATGGAAAATATGGTTGTTTTAATAATAATATTAATTGTAACTATTTTTGTAATAAATATAATATGGAATGGAGATAAAAAGGAGAATACGGAAAATAGTAATTTGTATAAACAATTAGCAAGTAGTGACTCTAATAATGTACAAGTTAGTTCTATTAATGAAAATGATGAATATAATTTAGAGAAAAGTTTAGAGAATATTTTGAGTAAAATAAATGGAGCGGGAAATGTACAAGTACTTTTGACATATTCGGAAAGTAGCCAAGTTGTACCTTTAACTAATGATGATTATACTCAAAAGCAAACTGAGGAAACCGATACTTCTGGGGGAAATAGAAAAATAGATGAAACAAGTAAATCTAGTGAAATTATTTACGAAGAAAAAGATGGAGAAAAAAGTATTATAACTAAAAAAGTAATTATGCCAAAAGTTGAAGGTGCTTTGATTTTAGCTGATGGTGCTAGTAATGCTACTGTTAAAACTAATATAATACAAGCAGTTGAAGCTTTAACTGGCATTGCTACACATAAAATTCAAGTACTAGAGATGCAAAAATAATGGGGAGTAAAGTTTTTGATTAAATTTTTATTAGAGCATTTATTTGCTCAAATGGTAAATGGAGGTTTTTATGAAAGTTTTAAAAAGAAATCAAATTATTATTTTTATATTGGCTTTGATGCTTGTAACTGCTGGGTATTTGAGTACTACTACTAATCAGGATTGGATACAAACTAGTGTTTCTACAAAGGACAATACTAATATTAGTAATGATACATCTACTATAGGCGATGCTACTTTTGTTAATGGAGGTGCTTTAGTTGAGAATGAGGATGAAAATGTAATTTCGAATAATAATGTTAATACTTCTACTAGTACAGGAACTACACAAGAAGATGACTACTTTTCTGATTCTAAACTAGAAAGAGATTCAATGTATTCTCAAAGTTTAGATAGTTATCAGAAAATGCTAGATAGTACTACTGTAAGTTCTGACCAAAAAGCTATTGCACAAAATGAGATAACTAGAATTAATAATGAAAAAAATGCTATAATGATAGCTGAAAATCTGATAAAGACGAAAGGCTTTGAAGATATTGTTATTTTTATCAATGGTGATAGTATTAATGCAATAATAAAATCTGATAAATTGTCACAAGAAGAGATTGCTCAAATACAAAATGTTTTATCTAGAGAGTTAAATTCGGATATATCTAATATACATATAAGTAATAAATAGATTCATTATGTTTAGTCACAAATATATATGATATATTTGTGATTTTTTAAATTATTTAGACTTAATTTTAATATTTAATAAAAATTTAATGTATTTTTTATTTGTAACTCCCAGCATCGCACAGTCTGTAATATAATATATAAATAACATGAATTAATATATAACAGACTGTAAGTTTGCTGGTTCCCACGAATTGTTACTTCATAAAAAATACATTAGATTTTTATTAAAAGATATTTTGTTTTATACATTATTTTGCATAATAATATGTTATAATATTTGTAATTTGATAATAAGTAAGATGAATTTTCGTTAAAATATCAATAAGATGGAGGTTTTTTATGGAAGAGATTTATAGAGTAGTAACAAGACCAACATATGAAACTATAAAAGAGGGATATACTATATATTTACATAAAATAAAAAGACAAACATATTATATGCAGATAGTAATAGGTATTCTTATAATTATAACAGGAATTGTGGCTTTGTTTAATTCAGTTCCTATGATAAATGTTTTAATTCTATTTGCTATAGGAGTAGGATTTTTATTAGCTATTTATAATTTGCCAAAAACAAGGACAAAGCAACAAACTAGGATTAAAGATTGGGATACCTGTAATACATATAAATTTTATCAAAATTATTTTGTACAAGAAAATTATAAAACAAAATCTAGATTAGAATACGAAAAAATTCAAGCTATAGATAGGAATGAAAATACTTTGACTATTCTTTATAATCAACAAATTATTAAATTACTATTAATTTTTGAAAGTAAAAATTTTTTAATAGGAGATTTTAATGATTTTATTGTTTTTATAGAGAATAAAATAGCAAATAATAATTTGCATTTATAATTAAATATTATATGTTGCTGTAAACTATAATTGAATTTATTTTGAATATTTCGAGAATATATTTATTGTAGTTAGTGTAAAATAAATGTAGGCAAAATATAAAAAATTTTTGTCTACATTTATTTTAATATATATTGAAAAAACA
>CALXBW010000049.1 GCA_944386645.1 uncultured Clostridia bacterium
ATATAACTATCTATAATTATTAAATTTACATATTCTTCTTCAGTTGATATTTCTGACAATTCTTTTGCTTTTTGTACCTTAGTTAGTAATCCATTTTTTCCAATTGTCATAGAAATTGAAACACCAGCTAGTATAAGTAAAACAATAATTGTGATTATTAATGCTATAAGTGTTATACCACTTTTTTTATTATGTATTTGCATAGATTATTATCTCCTTTTCTTATGTTATATTTTACATATTATTATATGCGAATTTGAATTTTTTTATAACATTTATCAATCATTATTTTTAACCTCGAACAAGCATTGATTTTATTGAAATTATTTTACAACTAAATGAATGTAATGTCAATACAACTATTTAAATGTATGTAAGAATATATATTAAATAGGAGGTAATATCTCATGTATTTAAAAAGATTAAGAGATCTAAGAGAGGATAAAGACTTAAAGCAAAAAGATATAGCAGATGTTTTAAATATAAAGCAACAACAATATAGTTTATATGAGACAGGGAAAAGAGATCTACCTTTTGAGTTTGCAATTGTTCTAGCTAAATTTTATAATACATCTTTAGATTACATAGCTGGATTAACGAATAACAAAGAAAAATATAAATAAAGTGTTTTAGATTGTATATTATCTAAGGCACTTTATTTATTGTATAGGAAAATCAACTTTTTTATTGATAGTTTGAGGGTTAGCAAGCGTAAGCAATAAAAAAGAACAAAAGAAATTTCCTATACAATAAGGTTAAGTTCAAATATTCGTGCAAAAATTGCGAAGCAATTTTGCACATATGTGGATATAGAAATCTTTGATTTTGTTATAGTTCTATTTTTAAAGGTTAAAAAATAAATCAAAATATAAAAAAATTGAATAAAATAAAGAATTGTAATATTCAAAAATATTAGAAATTATGTTAAAATATTGTGCGGAAAAAGAGGTGATAATTTTTGGACCTTGATACAATGACTAATGTAATTTTAAATAATCAGTATGATTTGAATGAAGGTAAGAATAATAATTATAATAATAGTAAAAATAAAAAAATAAAGAAGAAGAAAAGTAAAATAAGAAAAATATTAAAGGTATTGTTTATATTAATATTACTTTTTGTAATTTTTGTTATATTATTTTTTAAAACTTCTTTATTTCAAAAATATAAAGAATTATGGGTACAAACAGCTATGAGTACAATGAATCATCAATATTTAGCAACATGGTTTTTATCAGATGAAGAAATAGAAGAAATAATGCAAAAATTAGCAGTACATAATAATGAGAATTCTGACCCATCAAAAATAAAAATAACTAATAAAAGTAATGAGATAAAAGTAGAAGAGATAAAAGGAAGCGGATATGTAGGTCATGTTATGATTATTGGAAATCCATGTAGAGTAAAATTAGTAGATGCACGAAAAACAAATACGGGAACCCAATTAACAGAGATTGTAAAAGAGAATAATGCAATAGCAGGCATTAATGCTGGTGGATTTGCAGACGATGGAGGACATGGTAAAGGAAATAAACTAGTAGATGCTGTTATAATAGATAAAGAATTATTAAATGGAAATAAAACAGATACATATAGTTTAATAGGATTAACTAAAAGTGGTAAATTAATGCTAGGAAATTATACATATGATGAAGCAATAAAGTCAGGGATAAATTCTGCAGTAGAATTTGGACCATTTTTAATAGTTAATGGAAAAAATCAAATTACAAACGAAAATTCTGGTGGAATTCAACCAAGAATGGCTATTGGGCAAAAACAGGATGGAACACTTATTTTTGTTTCTATAGATGGTAGAAAACCAGGTTATAGTTTAGGAACAACTTTATTAGAATTACAAAAAATATTTGAAAGGTATGGGGCATATAATGCAGCAAATCTAGATGGCGGTTCATCTGCAACTATGGTTTATAATGGAGAAGTAATAAATAGACCATCTACACCTATGGGAGAAAGATATTTACCAAATGCATTTATAGTAGGAAATTAAGAAATAATTAATTTTATTAATTACAGATTGGTGATACAATATAAATTGTAAAGAGGTAATGAAAATGAAAAATAAAAAAAGCTTAATTTTAAAAATAATATTAGCAGTATTAGTTATTGCATTAATAGGATATATAATATGGAAACTATTTCCCATTCTTATGGGATTAGTAACACCAGAAGGAAGAGAAAATTTTAGAAATGAAATGAATGAATTAGGTGCTAGTAGTTTCTTTGTTTTATTAGGTTTACAGGTGGCACAAATTTTATTGATAGTTTTGCCAGCAGAGCCTTTAGAAATATTGTCAGGTATGTGTTATGGAACATGGGGAGGAGCTTTATTTATTACTTTTTCTACTTTCCTAAGTACAGTTATAATTTATTTTTTAGTAAACAAATTAGGAAAGAAATTTTTATATCAAGTTTTTTCTAAAGAAAAAATAGATAAGATAGAAAATAGTAAATTATTAAAAAATACTAAAAAAATAGAGTTTATCGTGTTTTTATTATTCTTTATACCTGCTACACCAAAGGATTTATTAGTATATATTGGAGCAATATTACCAATAAAACCTATAAGATTTATGACAATTTCCACATTTGCAAGACTTCCTTCTATAATATCTGCTACAATGGTTGGTGATAGTATAACTGCTGGAAATTGGACGATTCCAGTTGTTGTATATTCAGTAACTGCTCTTATAGCAGTAGCTGCTTTATATATATCAAAGAAAAAAGCTGGAAAAGATACAGAAGAATTAATGAAAATCTTAAAATAATATTGACAATAACGAACATATGTTTTAAAATAAAAATTGTGGTGATAGTGTGAAAAAACAAGTTAACACAGAAAGAAGAATTTTACATATAGATGTAAATAATGCTTTTTTATCATGGACTGCAATTGATATGTTAAATAAAGGAGAAGAAATAGACATAAGAAATATTCCTTCTATTATAGGTGGAGATGAGAGTAAGAGAAGAGGTATTGTTTTAGCTAAAAGTCCTCCGGCAAAGAAGTTTGGTATAGTTACTGGTGAGCCTATATATATGGCAAGAAAAAAATGTCCTCAGATAAAAATATATCCATCAAATTATAAATTATATAAAAAGTATTCTAATAAGTTATATGAATTATTTTTAGAATATACAGAGTATGTAGAAAGATTTTCTATAGATGAATGTTTTTTAGATATAACTAACTTTTTAATGGGAAAAGATATATTGGACATAGCCAAAGATATAAGTAGTAGAATAAAAGAAGAATTAGGTTTTACAGTAAATATAGGAATATCTAGTAATAAATTATTAGCGAAAATGGCATCAGATTTCGAAAAACCAGATAAAATACACACACTATATAAAGATGAAATAGAACAAAAAATGTGGAATTTGCCGGCTTCTGAATTATTTATGCTAGGTAGAAAAACTATTCCTAAGATTAATAAAATGGGAATGAAGACAATAGGAGATATTGCAAAAGCAGATAAAAATTTATTAATAAAGATATTTCGGTAAACATGGAAAACAAATGTGGGAATATGCAAATGGAATAGATAATTCAGAAGTTGTATATGAATATCAGCAACCAAAATGTATAGGTAATTCAGTAACACTACCATTTGATATAGTAAATATAGAAAAATTAAACGAAATACTATTATTATTATCTGAAAAGGTTAGCTTTAGACTTAGAAAACATAATCTTATAGGCAATAGTATCAGTGTTCAAATAAAAACAAAAAATTTTGAAGTGTTTTCACATCAAAAAAAGATAGATGTATCTACAGATCAAACAAAAACTATATATGAGGTGTCAAGAAGTTTATTAGAGAAAATACACAATGGGCAAAAAATAAGATTAATAGGAGTAAGAGTATCTAATTTATCAAGTAAAGATGAATGTCAAATGTCAATATTTGATATAGATGAGAATATAAAACAAAAAAAGTTAGATAATGTTATGGATAAAATAAAAGATAAATATGGTTATAATTCAATAACAAGAGCTGGAGAAATAAATGTTAGAGATATAATTAATATAAGAGAAGATTAGTATTAAAAATATAAAATAAGAAATACTAGTAATATCAATATAGATAGGAGTAATTTGTTTTGATATTACTAGTATTAAAATTATTTATATATACTTTTTTAATTGTACTTATTTGTAAATATGTATTAGTAAAATACATAAGAAAACTTGCAGAAGTACTTAATTTAAGTCCCAAAACTGTCGGAAATATATCTGGAATTGCTACATCAATACCAGAATTATTAACTGTCTCTTTTTCTTCATTTATAGGATTTATTAGTACAGGTTTATATAATATATTAAGTTCAAATATAATTAATTTAGGATTATATTCTACTTCTATTATTGCAAATAAAAATATAAAAATTATACAAAAAAATATGGGATTAAAAATAGAAATATTATTATCTATAATAACTATTATAATTCCAATTGTATTAATGCTTTTGAAAATCAACATAGAAATACAATTGGTTCCAGTATTAATATTATTATTTATATTATTTTATTATATAGATATAAATGTACACAAACTATATTTAAAAAAAGAAGATAGAAAAATATATAATGAAATGGAAAAAGAGAAAAAGTATTTAAAAGGAAAAAATAAGAAAGGAATAATTTATTTATTAATTATAATATCAATAATGGTTGTATTATTTTTTATAGGAAATAAATTAAGTGATGTTTTAGAGAAATTGTGCATTGAGTTTAATTTACCAGAAATGTTGTTAGGTATAATACTTGGATTTTCGACAAGTATACCGGAATTGATTACTTTTTTTGAGGCACAGAAATTTCATGGAGAAGCGGATAAGCAATTAGGAGTTATAGAAGCAACAAATAATTTATTATCTTCAAATTTATTATGTTTGTTTATAATTCAAAGTATTGGAATATTGATTTATTATGCTTTTAATTAAATAAAAACCATATAAATAATATATTTTATCACAAAAAATACGACAATACAATAGTTTCTGTTGAAAAAGCATCAAAAATATAGTATAATAGATGTAACACTAAAGATTTTTTTAAGAAAGAGGTGTCTGAAGCTAAAAAAGAAGAAAGAAAAGTTATTGATTTGACAAATAGAGATGAAAATCCATGTCTGCGTTGTACTCTTGGCTACATGTTCGAAGTAGGCTGTGAAAACTGCCGTAAGCTAGACGGCACAATTTACGGGCTTGATCAGGTAGTGATAATGGAGGAGAAGGACAGACGCATAGAACCAATGTTTTAAAAGAACCTCTTAATAAGGCAGATTTAGTATCTGCCTTATATTTATGCTATTAAGTTAGTAATGAAATAATAATTATAATTTTTTACAATAAAAATGACAGGAACTACAATGTAGTATCCTGCCTTTTAGTATTATAGAACTTCTGTGATAACCTCGATTTTAAGGATGCGTTCCCAAGCAACGTGTTCAAACCGATATTCGCTTTCGGTTTTTCCTGTCGCTGGGTTTACAATAATATTTCCAGTAGCAACACGGTTAGCCCTTGCGCGAATTACAGGTTTGGTGTTATTGCGAGGATTAGTAAGATCAGCGATAATCGCTGGTGGTAACACAACAGCTAATACATCACAGTCTTCTCCTGCCTTTATTACATCCCTCCACGAATTTACGGTTTTGTCATAATTTTTTATTTCTATGCCGTCACCATAAATACGTTTGAGGTCATTTACCTGAGCTGTTGTTAATGTGTGTCTGCTAAGCCATAATACTTTTGTCATAATTAATCATCCTCCAAAAAATTTTTTACTAAAGGTGTTTCATCAAATAAGTGAAAAAAGGATTAATAATTTTGAAACTATATTTATTATAGCATACTTTACATAAAAAATAAACACTTTTAAATATTAATTAAAATTATTACAAGTATTAGAATTAGTAATATATATCAAAATATTTAATTGACATAATATAAATTAACAAGTATAATGAATATAGATTTTTGTAAAAAGTAAGTTTTAGTATATCCCTCATTTTAGTTATTACTAAGGAGGTAATAAAAATGGCTATAATTATTGATTTAAGAACATGTTCTCCTTTAATTAGAAAAGATGTGGCAAAATCAACTAATTCAAAAGTTTTATTAGAATTTTTATCAAATGATATTGATTGGAGAGTAAGACAAGCAGTTGCGACAAATATGTGCACAAGTGAAGATATCTTAGATAAATTATCGGAAGATGAAGAACTTGGAGTAAGACAGGCAGTTGCATCAAATATTAATACCACTAAAGAATCTCTCGATAAATTAGTGGATGACGAAGAATGGTTAGTGAGAATGTTAGTAGCATGTAACCCAGAAACATCACCGAATGCATTAGACAAATTATCATATGATGAATATTATCAAGTAAGAACTGCTGTCGCAGAAAATGAAAACACAGGTGAAAAAACATTAGAAAAAATGGCATATGATAAAGATTCTTTAGTAAGAGTTGCCGTTGCGGAAAATCCAAAAACTTCTACTGAAACGCTAGATAGATTAGCGCGGGATGAAGATTGGGAAGTTCGATACTGTGTAGCAAAAAACATTCATGCATCTAGAAAAACAAGGTTTAGTTTGGTAGGTGACGAAGTTCCAGAAGTAAGCGAATCGGCTAAATATTCATTAAGTATGAGCTGGATAGTGCTTATAAATTAAAAAATATAAATAAAATGAGTATGGATTATATCTGTACTCATTTTTTTAAGAAAAATTAAAAAAGTATTAATTATAAGATTAATAGAAAAAGTCTAATTTACTATAAAATAATAAATTTAAAACACTTGACTTTTACGAACAAATGTTTTAAAATAATAGCAAATCAAAACTAGGATGTGATATTAATGGAAAAAGAAAACAATAATATCGTACCAGTAAATGAGAAATTAAAAGAAATAAAATATGGAGTAGAAGATATTAAAAATTTAATTTATAATATTAGAGGTAAGCAAGTTATGATGGATAGCGATGTTGCTAATTTGTATAATTGTGAAACTAAATATGTAAATCGTGTGGTAAAAAGAAATATTGAAAGATTTCCAGAAGAGTTTTGTTTTCAGTTAACCAAAAATGAATTTCGAGTTTTAAGGTGTCAATTTGTCACCTTAAATAATAATGGAAGAGGTCAACATAGAAAATATCTACCATATGTTTTTACAGAGCAAGGAATTGCAATGTTATCGGCATTATTGAAAAGCGAAATAGCAGTAAAAGTTAGTATAAATATTATGAAAGCTTTTACTGAAATGAGAAAATTTTTAATATATAATGGACAAGTATTTCAGGAAATAGATAATATAAAATGTCAATTATTAGAGCACAATAAGAAGTTTGATAAAATATTTAATGAATTACAAAAAAATAGTCAGGAGGAGTTTAAACAAAGAATTTTTTTTGAAGGTCAAATTTATGATGCATATAGTCTAATAATAGATATAATTAAAAGTTCTAAATTAAAAATTTTAATTATAGATAATTATATAGATGATAGCATTTTAAAAATGATATCAAAGAAAAACAAAGATGTAGAAGTTGTTATTTTAACATCGCAAAATTGCAATATAAATAAGTTAGATATAAATAAATTTAATGAACAGTATCCAATATTAAAAGTAGCAAGGACAAATGAATTTCATGATAGATTTATAGTAATAGATAATAAAAAATTATATCATATAGGAGCATCACTAAAAGATTTGGGTAAAAAATGTTTTGCAATTTCTAAAATAGATGATAATGAGTATATAGAAAAAATAAGTAATTATAATTAAATAGAGGTCATATATAGACCTCTAAAATATTCTAAATTTCAATTTTCGGATGATACTTCTCAAGCCACATATTTACTTGGCAAAGATATGCCATAAGCTGTGGACCGTGTCATTAATTGACCAAACCAAGGTCTTGCAAAAGCTCTTCCATCAGTTTTAACTATTTCTTCTATATGCTCCTTATTT
>CALXBW010000050.1 GCA_944386645.1 uncultured Clostridia bacterium
TAAGATATTATTATATCAAATTCGTATGCCGCGAATTATTACATAATGAGAAATTTTTTCGAAGTGCGTGCGAACACTGTTTGCCCGCATACATCTTTGCATTATTCACCATTCACTATTTTTGTACTACTACATCTCTTTTTAATAATTTATCTTTAACTATACCTATTCCTATAAAAACATCTTCACAATAAATTCTATATATTCCATCAACATATAATTGAGTAAGCATCACACCATTTAAAAAATGTTTTAACTTATCTTTTGGCAATATAATTTTATTATTCCCATCAAAAATCTCTTCAATACTTATACAAAAATTATTTACATTATCTATATTATTCTTAATATAATCTAAATCTAATGTATCTTTTATATAATATTTATCAACTCTTATTCGTTCTAATTCTTTCATATATCCAACTGTTCCTAGTTTCTCAGAAATATCTTCACACAATTTTCTGATATATGTACCTTTTGATACGCTTATTTGAATTCTTATCTCTACTTCGTTCTTATTTATTTCTAATAACTTTGCTTCATACACTTCTATATCTCTTTCTGGAATTTCTACAAATTCATTATTTCTAGCATATTCATATAACTTTTTTCCATTTATTTTAATAGCTGAATATATAGGAGGTTTTTGTTTTTGATTTCCAATAAAAGACTTTAAAACATCTTCTATATAAGTGTTTTTCAATATATCTATGTTGACTTCTTTTCTTTCTATTATTTCTCCTTCTTCATCTCCAGTATTAGTTTTTATTCCTAATTTGATAACTGCTATATATGTTTTATCATGTTCTATAAGATACTTAGATAATTTTGTAGCATTTCCTAATAATACAGGTAAAACCCCTGTTGCCATAGGATCTAAAGTTCCAGTATGTCCAATTTTCTTTTGATGTAAAATACTTCTTAATTTGTTTATTACATCATGTGAAGTCCATCCCTTTGGTTTATTTATTAATATCAATCCATCTATTTTAGACAACCTCCTTAATATTATTTTTTATTTTGAGAAATTCCTTTGGAGCACGTGCGAACACTGTTCGCCTCTACATTTCTACTACTAATTTTGTTATTTTATACAAAAAATTAGAGGAAAAATCTCTAACAAAAAGATTTTTCCTTTATTTTAAATATCTCTTAGTTTGATCTATAAGCTTATCCCTTATTTGTTCAATTGTACCAGAACTAATTGTACAGCCTGCAGCCTTCATATGGCCACCACCACCAAACATTAAGCATATATCAGAAACATTAACATAATCATTTGAACGCATAGATATTTTATATCCACCCTCTTCTAATTCTCTAATAAATATAGATACTTCTACGTCTTCAATATCTCTACCTATATCTACACATCCTTCATAATCCCCTAGTTCTGCTTTTACTCTTTTTTCATCTTCCATTGTTATATATGTAAATGCTATTTTATCATTTTCATACAATGTAATTCTGCTAGTGGCAATCTTATTAAGTTCAAATTTTGTTTTTGAAATTGTTTGCAATACTTTCCTATAAACACTTGATATATTAATTCCCTTATCCAAAAGCCATGCTACAATTTCAAAAGTCTCTGATGTTACACCTGAATACTTAAATCCTCCTGTATCTGTTATGATTCCAGCAAGTAAACAAATACCCATTTCCTTATTTATATCCATTTTCCAATACTTCAATACCTTTATTAATATCTGGCAACAAGCAGGAGAAACAGGATCTACATAATTATAATCTGCAAACATTTTATTTGCTTCATGATGATCTATTTGAATTGTAACTTTCGCATTACTAAAGCAATTATTATTATCCTTTAATCTTTTTTCAGTTGCACAGTCAACTGAGATTACTAAATCATAATGTTCATCACTACTTTTTTTTGCTTCATTTATACAAGGCAAAAAGTTAAACATTCTAGCATATTCAGGAATTATTACATCTACATTCTTGTTAATATTTTTCAGTGCCATATACATAGATAAACTACCACCTATTGCATCCCCATCAGGATTTTCATGGGTAACAATTGCAATCTTATCTGCTTTTTCTATTTCTTTTTTTATATCATCTAAAATCATATTACTCTCCTTTTTCATTTTTCATATCTTGCATGATTTCATTTAAAATATTATCTATTTTAGAACCATACTCAATAGATTCATCAAACTCAAAAACTATTTCAGGAGTTGTTCTTAAATTCACTCTGTGAGCTAAAAGTGTTCTTATATATCCAGATGATTTTTTTAAAGCAGCCAAAGTCTTTTTCTTATTTGAATTAATCATACTAACGTATACTCTAGCATATCTTAAATCTGGAGTTACCTTTACTTTTGTTACACTTACCATGCCAGTAATGTTTGTATTGTGCAATTCATAGCTTATTATATTACTAATTTCTTTTCTTAATTCCTCATTTACCCTTTTTAATCTATTATTTTCGTTTTCCATAAAGCCCTCACTTTGAGCATATTGCTCTATTATTTTCATTATTTTATCTCTTCCATAATATGTGCTTCTAAGACATCTCCTACTTTTAAATCATTATAGTTTTCTAATTGTATTCCACACTCATATCCAGAAGAAACTTCTTTTGCATCATCTTTAAATCTCTTTAAAGATATTAGTTTTCCTTCATAAATAACAACATCATCTCTTATAACTCTAACTATAGAATTTCTAGCAATTTTTCCATCAGTAACATAACATCCAGCTATTGTTCCAACATTAGATACCTTAAATGTTTGTCTGATTTCAGCATTACCAATAATAACTTCTCTATATTCTGGGTCTCTCATTCCTTTCATTGCTAACTCAACATCCTCAATAGCATTATATATAACAGAATAAGTTTTTATTTCCACTCCTTCTTTTTCCGCCATTTCTTTTGCTATTTTATTTGGTCTAACATTAAATGCTATTATAATCGCATTAGAAACCTTTGCAAGAGTAACATCTGTTTCTGTTACACCACCAACATTTGAATGTATTACTTTTACAACTACTTCTTCATTAGATAACTTTTCAAGTGATTGTTTTACAGCTTCAACTGACCCTTGAACATCTGCTTTTACTATTAGATTTAATTGTTTCAAATTACCTTTTTCAATTTGATTAAATAAATCATCTAATGTAACTTTAGCAGTTTTATTTAGCTCTCTTTCTCTTTGTTGACGTTTTCTTCTTTCAATTAAATGCTTAGCCATTTTCTCATCTTTAACTTCATAGAAAGTATCTCCAACTGTTGGGACTTCTGATAAGCCAGTAATTTCTACAGGAGTAGATGGCCCTGCTGTTTTAACTCTCTGACCTTTATCATTTGTCATTGCTCTTATTCTTCCTATAACAGAACCAACAACAATTGTATCACCAACATCTAATTTTCCTCTTTGTACAAGTACAGATGCTATTACCCCTTTACTCTTATCAAGTTTTGCTTCTATAACTGTTCCTTTAGCTTGTTTATGTGGATTTACTTTTAAATCTAACATATCTGCTTGTAATAATACCATCTCTAGTAAAGTATCTATATTTTGATGATTTCTTGCAGATATTGGTACATAAATTGTATCTCCACCCCATTCTTCTGGTATTAATCCATATTCTGATAATTCTTGTTTTACTCTTTCTACATTTGCAGATTCCAAATCTATTTTATTTACTGCAACAACTATAGGTATACCAGCTGCTTTTGCATGATTTATCGCTTCTACTGTTTGTGGCATAACACCATCATTTGCAGCAACAACTAAAATTGCTATATCTGTTATTTGAGCACCTCTTGCTCTCATACTTGTAAAAGCTTCATGACCTGGAGTATCTAAAAATGTTATAGACCTTCCATTTATCTCAACTTTATATGCACCTATATGTTGTGTTATTCCTCCAGCTTCACCTTCTATAACATTTGTAGATCTAATTGCATCTAATAATGATGTCTTACCATGATCAACATGTCCCATAACAACTATTACAGGAGGTCTTGATATTAATTCATCTTCCCTATCTTCACTCTCATCAAATAATATATCTTCTTCTTTAATAACTTCTTTCTTCTTTGCTGTTACACCAAATTCACTTGAAACCAAATATGCAGTGTCAAAATCTAATACATTATTGATAGTTGCTAGTATACCAAAAGACAATAATTTCTTTATTACTTCACTACTAGTCTTTTTTAATTCAGCTGCTAAATCCTTAACAGTAATAGTCTCTGGTATAGTTATCTCTGTTAATTTGAAAATTTTTTGCTTTACTCTATCTTCTGAAGGTTGAACTTTTTGATTTTTTTTCTTGTTTTTTCTAACTCTGTTACTACCTAAATCATAATAATCTAGCATTGAACCTTCTCTAAACATATTAGATAATTTACTTTCTTGCTTTAAACTCTTTAATTTATCATTACTAAACTCATAATTATTTGCTTTTTTATTTTTTTGAGGTTTTCTATTTTTATCATCATTTCTATTATTTTTTTGCTTATCAATAGCTTTATTCGAATATTCTCTTACAATATCTTTTTCTTGATTTTCAGCTGACATTATATTCTTTATGTTTTTCTCTATTCCTTTTTCATCTAATACTTTTCTTCTATTATTATATTGATTATTATTTTTTCTATTATTATAACCATTTACACTATTATTATTTCTATTTTTTGTTTTATTAAAATTATTATTTGAATTATTGTTTTTATTATTATAATTATTATTTTTTCTAATATAATTATCTTTTTTATTACTCTCTATATTCATATTCTTTTTCAATTCCTTATTTTCTTCTTTTAATATATTATTTTCATTTGTTTTTATTTCTTTATTTATATTTTCATTTTTTACTTCTTCAACTTTTTTTGTCTCTTTTTCTTCTTTCACTTTAACCTCTTCTTTTTTATTTTCTTTTAATCCAAACAATTCACTTGCTGTAAGTGGTCTAGTAGTTTTATTTCTATATACTATATTAAAATTCTTATTTCTATGTTCTTGTGTAAAATTATCTTTTTTTACTTTTGTTTTTTCTTTTTCAATTTCATTTTTCTTTTCTTCCTCATCTGCAATTATAACTTCTCTCCTAATAATAACATGACCCTTATCTACATGTCCCTTATCTTTTTTTGTACTATCATCTTTTTTTACATCCTTTGTTTCTTTATTTGTCATATTGCTATTTTTTATACTATTTATTATTTTCTCTGCATCTTCTTCAGAAACAGCACTCAAATGACTCTTTATATTAAACCCTAAATCTTTTGCTTTATTTAGTACATCTTTACTGTTAATATTAAGCTTTTTTGCAATCTCATGTATCTTAATATTACTCAATAGCATCACCCCCATAAAATCTTTTACAAATTTCCCCTGATAAATTTTTATCTTTTAAAGCAATAATCACTTTATTCTCTTTTCCTATTATATGACTTATTTTATCTTTCTTGCCAAAAATTATTAAATTTACATTATATTTATTACAGATATATTGCACATTTTTCCTAGTTTTCTCTGATGCATCTGTTGCAACAACTACTAATTTAGCTTTATTCAACTTTACTAATTCTATAACCGAATCATATCCATATGCAATTTTTCTTGCTCTAGCAGCTAAACCTATCAAACCATAAATCTTATCCTCTTTTGTCAACAATTACACCTCTTAAATTATTATATACCTCTTCACTTATAGGCATTTCAAAAACCTTTTCTAGTCTTTTTGTTTTTACTAATTTTTCTAAACATTCTATATTATTACAAATATACGCTCCTCTTCCATTTTGTTTTCCTGTTATATCTATTTGAATATCTCCGTCTTTACTTTTTACAATTCTTATTAAATCCTTTTTGTCTTTTTTTATATTACATCCCATACAAGTTCTTTGTGGTTGTTTTTTCAAGACATTCACCTCTTTTAATTAATTTGCTCCTCTTGTTCTTTATTTGAGTTATTAAGTAATTCTCTAAATTGAGATTCACTTTTTATATCTATTTTCCAATTCGTTAATTTTGCTGCCAATCTAGCATTTTGACCAGATTTTCCTATTGCTAAAGATAATTGATCATCTGTTACAATTACTTGGGCTGACTTATTTTCTGGTTTTACATCAACAGCTAAAACTTTTGCAGGTAATAATGCTGAAGATATATATGTAGCTGGATCTTCACTCCACTCTATAACATCTATTTTTTCATCTCTTAATTCAGTTATTATATTTTGAATTCTAACACCTTTTTGTCCAACACAAGAGCCCACAGGATCTATATTAGGATTTGATGAATATACTGCAACTTTACTTCTACTTCCAGCATCACGTGATACATTTTTTATCTCTATTAATCCTTCATATATCTCTGGTATTTCAAATTCAAATAATTTTCTTACAAAGTCTGGATGGCTTCTAGATACTATTGCTTGAGGATTACCTTTTGCACCTTTTGTTACATCTACAACATAAACTTTTATTTTATCATTTACTCTATATTTCTCTGTTTTTACTTGTTCTTTCGCAGGCATAATCCCCTCAATTTTTCCTAAATCCATAATAACAATTGAATTATCAGCTTTTTGTATTATTCCTGTTAATATTTCACCTTTTCTATCATTGTATTCTGAAAATACAACTTCTCTTTCTGCTTCTCTTATTTTCTGTATAACAACTTGTTTAGCTGTTTGCGCTGCTATTCTGCCAAAATTCTTAGGAATAATTTCTACATTTGCTTCATCTCCTATTTGTAAGGTTTTGCTTATTTTATGTGCTTGTTCTATGGATATTTCTAAATTTGGATTTTCTACAACTTCTACAACCTTTTTTACAGAATATACATTAATTTGTCCATTTTCTTTATTTATTTCTATTTTAACATTATCTGCTGAATCATAATTTTTCTTATATGCCGTTACTAATGAAGACTCTAGAGATTCTAACAAATAATCTTTTTTTATTCCTTTCTCCTTTTCTAATTCATCCATTGCCTTTAAAAGTTCTTTACATTCTGATGGTTTCATTATACATCCTCCTTACATATTTTTACCATTCATAAATAGTTTTAACATTTGATATTTCTTTTTTTGAAATCTCTATATTTTCGTTTTCAAATTCTATTGTAATATTTTCATCATCAAATTTTTTTAAAATGCCTCTTAAAACTTTTTTATTATTTATTAAATTTTTATATAGTCTTACTTCTACTAATTTTCCAATATTAGCTTCAAAATGTTTATCTTCTCTTAAAATCCTTTCTAATCCTGCTGATGAAATTTCTAAAAAATATTGTTGTTTTATATAATCCTTTTCATCTAAAATATCTGTAATTGCATTATTTACTTTTTCACAATCATTCAATGAAATTCCATAATTGCTATCTATAAAAATTTTTAAATAATAATCTTTACCTTCTTTAGTATATATAACATCATATAAGTCATAATTTAGTTTATTAATAATTGGTTCAATTAAATCTTTTACCCTTTTTTCTAAACTTGTCAAAATATTCCTCCATTATACCTTTTAAGAGCAGGTTTAAAACCTGCTCTTAAAGTTCCCATTTTAAATTGCAATAATATTATATATTATTTTTCTAGCAATTGCAATAGTTTTTTAGATTTTTTCTTTATACGGTATGTGTCAAGTAAATGTAGGCAATTTTTTATCTTTTTTTCTAATCCTTTAAATGCTATTGCTTTCAACACTTTATTTATTTTTTTGCTCTTTTAATAAACAAATTAATAACTTAATCTTAATTCGCTTATATCTCTACTTTTCAATATTTTATTTATAAAATTATTTTCTATCGGGACTTAAACACTTTTTTGAATCTAAAATCCTTACACCCTTACTCTCGCAACAGTTTTAATGTCAAATTATGCA
>CALXBW010000051.1 GCA_944386645.1 uncultured Clostridia bacterium
CCATATTCTGCCCGATGGTGTTTGAAAAACGGTATGACAAATTGGAACATACAGATCTGTACCTACATCTCCAATATTCCAAGGATACTTTGTTAAATATCCAGATTTCATTATTCTTACCGTTGATGTCTTTCCCCATGTTATACTTCCTTTATCATCATATCCATTATAATTTTTTCCACTACTTTTTGTTTCAATCCTTGCATATTCGGCCAATTTTACAAAGTTTGGATGTTTTTCCGCATTAGATGCAACAATTGTATCATGCCCAAATAATACACCTCTTCCTGATTTTATAAATTTCTCTACTTCTAATGAAGCATTATATGATAAATCTTTATGATTATTATTATCCCAACTTCCAAGCATTAATACATCATATTTATATTTTCCATCATTATCTTTTAAATATGTCAATGGATTATTATTAAACTCATCTATATCTACTTTATCTACACTAATTAAACCTTTTCCATAATTTTTCATCCATTCCTGTAAATTATCTCCTATACCTGGATATATATTAAGTACTTTTACTTGCTTATTATACTTTGTAGAAATTGTTTCAAACTCTGTTTCTCCTTCTATTTTTTGATACAATCGATATGACCATCTTCCAGTTGTATCTGGTGCATTCCATGAAAAATTTATATAATTCATTCCTTCTTTATGATCTGCTTTTAATACAACACTTGCTGCTAATACCACTTTTACTACAAAAAATGACATAATTAAAATAGCAAGTACTATTATAATTTTAATATTTAATTTCCTATTATTGCTTTTTATTTTCATAACACTACTCCTATCTTAATATTCTTAATCTTATATATATATTAATCATTTTTTATTCATAATTATATATACTTTACTAATATATATTTTAAATAATAATTAAATAATGTCAATTACTATGGAATTAGAGAAATTTAAACAATAATCTACATTTATTTACGGAATAAGTGACTTTAAAACATAAAATATTAAATAATAAATTTATATTACATTTTTATAAGAATTATTTAAAAAAACTAATATTATTTAGGGATACTAATGAAATAATAATTTTTTGAATTTTTTTAATATTTATATATATACTAATTTTTTGTTGAAAAAATATTTGCAATTATATTAATTTTTTAAAATAGATTTCCACAATTTATCCTTCAAATTAACAATTTATTTTATAAGAAAAGTAAATATAAAAACTTAACCTTGTTTTATATTAAATTTATTTAGTTATTTTTATATAAAAAAATAAAACTCTAAATATTGAATTAAATTCAATATTTAGAGTTTTGTCTATTTATTAATAATATAATAATTATTGTAATTCAACAACTGCTCCAGCTTCAACAAATTTAGCTTTAATTTCTTCAGCTTCTGCTTTTGCTACTTTTTCTTTTACAACTTTAGGAGCTCCGTCTACCATTTCTTTAGCTTCTTTTAATCCTAATCCTGTAACATCTCTAACAACTTTTATTACAGCTATTTTGTTTCCTCCTACTTCTTTTAAAAGTATATTAAAGTCTGATTTTTCTTCAGCTGCAGCAGCAGCTCCTCCAGCAGCAGGTGCAGCAGCTGCAACAGCAGATACACCATATTTTTCTTCTATTCCTTTTACAAGTTCTGCTAACTCTTTAACAGTTAAAGCATCAATTTCTTCTAATAATTTTTCTATTTTTTCCATTATTAAATCTTCCTTTCTTTATTTTTTAAACATTAATTAATTTTCTTCTTTTTTTACTCTTACTTGATCTAAACCAACTGCAAGTTTTGATATTGTTCCAAGTAAACTTCCAGCAAGTTTTGATAATAATTCTTCTCTTGAAGGTAATTTTGCAAGCTCAATTATTTCTTCTACACTTATAACTTTACCTTCTAATATAGCTCCTTTTATTTTATATGAATCATTCTTTTTTGTATAATTATATAATGTTTTTGCTGGAGCTAAATAATCATTATTATCCATTAATATAGCTGTTGGTCCTACTAAAACATCATCTAATCCTTCTATTTTGCATTCTGCTAATGCTCTTCTTATAATATTATTCTTTATTACTGCATATTCAGAATTAGATTTTCTAAAGTTTGCTCTTAATTCAGTTACATCTTGAACAGTTATTCCTCTGTAATCTGTTAATATAACTACTTTCGCATTCTTTATTTTTTCTGCTAATTTAGAAACTTCTTCTTGTTTTTTTGCAATTATTTTCTCATTTGCCATTTTTTTATATTCACCTCCTTGAATATATATAAATATATTTTATAACAATAACTGAGTTACCATCACAACTAAATATTGTGTGTTATCCCCCGAAATCTTATTGTTTACACAAAAAATTGTATACCAAAGAGGTATACAATTTTTGATTTTTAAAACTTTATAATGTTTAAAAATATACTAATTCTATACCTCGGTAGGACTTGTTTTATTGCCTACTGTCTTTGGCTATTATCATTAATCTTATTATTTTTGATTTATATATAATCCAGGTCCCATTGTTGAAGATATTGAAACAGACTTTATGTATTGTCCTTTTGCAGCTGCTGGTTTAGCTTTTATTATTGCTTCTATTATTTTTTCATAATTTTCTAATAATTTATCTGTTCCAAAAGAAATTTTTCCAAAAGCTAAGTGAATTATATTATTTTTATCTAATCTATATTCTACTTTACCTGATTTTATTTCAGATATAGCTTTTGCTACATCCATTGTTACTGTTCCAGATTTAGGATTTGGCATTAATCCTTTTGGTCCTAATACTCTACCTAATCTACCTACAACTCCCATCATATCTGGAGTTGCAACAACAACATCATAATCAAACCAATTTTCTTTTTCTATTTTTGGTATTAATTCTTCTCCACCAACAAAATCTGCTCCTGCTTTTTCCGCCTCTTTTAATTTATCTCCTTTTGCAAAAACCAATACTTTTACATCTTTACCTGTTCCATTTGGAAGTACAACTGTACCTCTAACTTGTTGATCTGCATGCTTTGAATCAACACCTAATTTTACATGTAATTCTACTGTTTGATCAAATTTTGTTTTTGGCATTTTTTCTATTATATCTAATGCTTCTTTTGCTTCATATACCTTTGTTCTATCTACAAGCTTTGCAGCTTCTTGATATCTTTTTCCTCTTTTCATATTTTCCTCCTTTTGGTAATAACGAGTTTTACTCTCCCAATTTTATTTATTATTCTTTAACTACAACTCCCATAGATCTTGCTGTCCCTTTTACCATACTCATTGCTGTCTCTATAGAAGCAGCATTTAAATCCTCCATTTTTTGTTCTGCAATCTTTTTTACTTGTTCCATAGTAATTGTTGCAACTTTTTCTTTGTTTGGTTTTCCAGAACCTTTTTCTATTTTTAATTCTTTCTTTATTAAAACTGCTACTGGTGGAACTTTTGTTATAAATTCAAATGATTTATCTTTATATACTGTAATTACAACTGGTATTATCATTCCTGGTTGATTAGCAGTTCTATCATTAAATTCCTTAACAAATTGCATAATATTTACACCACTAGAACCTAAAGCTGGTCCAACTGGTGGAGCTGGTGTAGCTTTTCCAGCCTCTATTTGTAATTTAATTACATTTACAACTTCCTTTTCTGCCATTTTGCTGGCGCCTCCTTTATTTTATAAAACATTTATTATAATTTTTGTACTTGTGAAAATTCTAGTTCAACAGGAGTTTCTCTTCCAAACATTGATACTAATACTCTCACTTTATTTTTTTCTTTATTTATTTCTTGTACTATACCAACAAATCCTTCTAAAGGACCATTTAATATTTGTACATTATCGTTTATATCATAATCTATATTTATTGGAACTTCATCAAATCCCATATTTCTTATTTCTTCATCTGTTAAAGGTATTGGATCTGTACCAGAACCAACAAAACCTGTAACTCCTCTAGTATTTCTAACAATATACCAAGATTCTTCTGTTACAATCATTTTTATAAGTACATAACCTGGAAACACTTTTTTAATATTTGTCTTTCTTTTTCCATCTTTTATTTCTATTTGCTCTTCCATTGGAACAACAATATCGAAGAAATAATCTTCTAGTTCTCTATTTTTTACAGTGTTTTCCAAATCTTTTTTTACTTTGTTTTCATAACCAGAATAAGTATGTACTACATACCATTTAGGTTCCTTTTTTTCTTCTTCCTGAGACATTAAGCAAGCCTCCTTACTATTCTTGATTGTTTTCTACATTTGATGTATCTTCTTCAGTATCAGCAGTATTTTCTGTTTGATTTTCTTCTGTAGTAGTATTGTTTTCATCTGCATCTTCTACTGTAGTATTATCGCCATTTTCTACTGTACCATTGTCCACTGTATTATTATCTGTAGAAATATTTTCTGTTACAGAAGTATTATTAACTAATTTTTTTAGACTTTCAACACCTTTAGAATTTAATGTTTCAAAAACAAAATCTAAAACAAATACTAAAACTGCAACTATTAACACCATAGCTATTACTGTTGCTGTATTTTTAGTTAATTGTGCTGGTGTTAACCAAGTAACTTTTTTTAATTCTACTTTTAAATCTTTAAACCAATGTTTTTTATCTTTTTTATTTTTATTATTTGAATTGTCTGCCATTTTTTTCCTCCTAAAAGGTTATTTTGTTTCTTTATGAGTTGTACGTTTTTTGCAGAATTTACAATACTTTACCAATTCCATTCTATCTGTATTGTTTCTTTTATTTTTTTCAGACATATAATTTCTTCTTTTACATTCTGTACATTCTAATGTTATAGGTTCTCTTGCTCCTTTTGCAGCCATTTTTAACTACACCTCCGTTTTTGATTTGTGAAGCATTTTTTGAATTTTACGATGTGATTTAGCACATATAACCATATACATGCTATAATAATTTATCACATTTTCTTGCTTGTGTCAATGTTTTCCAGACTTTTTTTTGATATTTTCCATTGTAGACATAATTTCTATTAAAGCAACATAATAAATTATATTAATTTATATATTATTTATTTGATTACATTATAAATTTTTTGATGATACTATTAAAAGTAATTGAATTTATCTAAGATTATTAAGAGTAAAAAGTTAAATAAAAGATTAAAAAAAGTATTATGTTTGCCATAATACTTTATAATTTCAGTTAACAACACAAAATTATTTGTTTTATATTTGTAATCTATGAAATTAATATTGAATTTTACTAAGCATTAATTTATTAACTTTTCAAACTATTTTAATTATACGAAAAAATATCCTTAAATTTCAAAATATACTTTTAATTATTTTATATTTCAAATCTTACAAATTCTCCTGTTTCATAATCTATTATATAAGAGTTTTTTAATGGATAATCACTTACGTCTTCTGGTTTTAAATAATACCATCCGCTACCATATGATTTACCCGTTTCTGAGTCATATATGCTTGTTGTATCATCAACTGTATTAAATCTTAATTCTTCTAATTTTTGTCCTATTTTTTTATTTGCCATATAGCTGTCTATAATTATTAAATTTACATATTCTTCTTCAGTTGATATTTCTGATAATTCTTTTGCTTTTTGTACTTTAGTTAGTAATCCATTTTCTCCAATTATCATAGAAATTGAAATACCTGCTAATATCAGTAAAACAATAATTGTGATAATCATGCCCAAAATTCAAAAAAGTTTTTTAAATATACTGTAGTCTCATTATTTGTATTTACTAAAAAATTATCTAATGTTGTAAGACTAAGTGGTATAAATAATAACAATGTAGCTATACACACTATTAAATATATCTTATTTAATATACTGTCATTTTCTTTATTTTCTAATAACTTTAGCCATATTATAATACTAAATATTACAGCTATAATTTTAAATTCTATAGAATATGCATCACATATTCCTGCTGAAATCGTATTTAAAACTATAAATAATAATATTGTTATTAAAGATATATTTATTAAATTTATTAATTCTTTATCTTTTTTTGTTTTTATATTATTTTTAAGTTCACCTATTAATAATATTACCCATACTATTGGTATTGCAACTAAACCTACTAATTTATTTTGATAACATAGCTCATTTAAAGCTGTATTAGTTGTATCAAAGTTAGGAACAACAAATGGGAACTCAAATATATTTATTATAGGTAAAGTAAATATGTATTTTCCTATACCTTCTAATATTTTGCCAAAAGTTGGTGTCATTGCATAAAGCATATTATATGATGTTAATTGATACTTAGCCCCAAACTCAAATATACTATCAAATCTCACATAATTATATACCATCTGAAATATAGCTAATATACCTAGTGGTATAAAATAAACTAACATATCAATTACTTTTACCTTTTTATCAATTTTTGCATTTTTTAAATATACAATTACTAAATATGATAATATTAAATAATATAAAATATATGATGGTTTTGATAATACTATTAACCCTGTAGCAAGACCAGCAAAGAGTAGTTTTAATCTCCTATATTTTGATTTTCCATCTAAATCTATTAATAAAAAAACTGCTAGTAAGAAAAATGTTATTCCTGAAGCACATACAATATCATATTTTTCTCCTCTTAATAATAGTAATAATGAAGACCCAAATATTATTGTTACAAATCCTAATATAAAATTAAATAAGCTTATTTTTTGTATATATTTTTCTATTATTTTTTTATAAACTAAAAATATTAAAAATACTGCTAGTAAAACAAATAATAAAGTATATATTTTAAGTGGTAAATATAAGTTAAAAATTATTTTTATTGGCATTATAAGAGTTAATATTGGTGCTATTCCAAAATAACTATAGTAATTTCCATCATAGTATGCTGTATCATACATAAATTCAACATCATTTATTTTTCTCATACCTGGGTTATATGGATCTTCTAAGTTTATTAATTCTTGTGATGGTTTTACTAATAATGAAGCACTTCCACCTAATAAAGCCTCTGTTTGCATAACTTGCTCTTGATATAGTATTTCATCTTTTTGTGAAACATTTTCTATTATATTTTTTTCTTTAAAATAGTAACAAGTAATAAAAACAATTATAAATAATAATACAGTAAAAATTACTAAAAATTGCTCTTTTGAATTTTTATCATACTGTACTTTATAAATTTTTTTATTCTTTATAAAATATATCAAATTCATTATTGCAAAAACTATTAATATTCTTATTATATAAAAATTTAAGTTAACATGATTAATAGTTACCTTATCTATTTCTAATTTATTTTCACTTTGAAAAACTATTTTTACCTGTTTTGCTTTTGTACGCGTATCTAATTGTATATAGGTTTTATCTTTAGTTGCTATCATATATTTATCCTGTATTTTTTTATAAGAATCATCGTCTTCTGAAATAAAATATGTTTGATATTTTATAATTTCTCTATAATTATCCTTATACATTATATTTATACTAGTTAAAATTTCATCTAAATTATTTATTGTTAAAATATAATTATTTATATTATTTTCAGTACTTATATCTAATTTGTATTCTACGTCTCTTTCTGGACCATTAATTAAACTACGTATAGCTCCATAATTAAAAACTAACAGTTCTATTAATATGCTTACTATTGCAAAAATAAATATTTTAATTATTTCTCTTTTCATTTTTTACCTCTAATATTATATATTTTTTCCATTTTATAATAAGAAGTAAAAAAAATAAATATATAAATTAAAAATATTTATTAAAAAGGATATATAAAGATTCATATATTCTATAAACCTTTATATATCCTTTTTAATATAAATAAAAAAACCTGGCAACAACCTATTTTACCAGCAGGGTAACCCACAAGTATCTTCGGCACTTAGGAGCTTAACTTCTGTGTT
>CALXBW010000052.1 GCA_944386645.1 uncultured Clostridia bacterium
TTTTAATTATAAGTTTATCATTTTTTAGTTCTTATTTATACCGTAGTGTTTTATGATTTATTTTTTCTGTTTTTTGCTCAAATTATGTCTATTTTCTATCAGTTTATTACGAATTTTATTTGTGCTATATTTTTATAATTTACTCCTATATTCGTATTACTTTAACTAGATTTTATTCAATATTCCTACAGCTTTATCTTAAGCTTTTATTTTATAGCATATTAAATATTTTTTTGTTTATTTCATCATTTTTTATTAATATATATTTATAATCTATATATATTAGTATATTTTTTAGTTTATATTGTTTTTTACATTATTTTGCATCTATTCTCTTTTTTTCTATTAATTTTATATTTTATTTACTTTATTTAACTTTTTTATATTGTTAAGATCTAATATTAATATGTATCAAATTATTAGATTATAATTATAGTTAGTTTTATAATCTTTTGATATGTATATTGTCTTTTTGAGTGATAAAATTACGCACTTATGTATACCAATTTTTTAAAGAGTATTTTTTCTGTTTTTCCTTAATTCCTCAATATATTATTAGATTCAAATATGTATAATTTATCTATTCTTAATATTTTTTTATATCAATTTTTTATCCTATATTTTGCAATATGTAATTTACAAAATATTGCTATTTTTACGTTTAGTAATCTACAATATTTTACATTTTTATAGTTTCATTTTTATAATTTCTTCTTGAAATTTTATAATTTTTTCACCGTTATTCACTTATCCATTATCTTATCCACATTTATTTAGTATTTCTCGTAAAAACTACTTTCTTCTATTGTGGATTTTTAATTCTTTTACACACGATCTCTTATATTATTACATATAATAATTCCATTAAAAAATTTTATAGACATAGCACATCTTATCTTGTTTTATGTGTAAACCTTGTCATATTATATAATATATTTATATCTTTACTGCATTCATCTATATATTTATATTGGGTTTTGTATATACATTTATTCCCTAGTATTCTATTTATATAATTATAGAAACTTTTTATATGTTTTTTTATAAAAATATAATTATACTTGATACTACTTCTGAAAATAAATTTGTTTTTCTAAGACTATGCTTTTTATTTCTAATTTTACATATTCTTACTATTATTTTTAAATTTAACATCTTTATCTTTAAATATAAATAGTAAATTGTAATTAATATTTTATTTTAATTAATAATAAAAATAAATTCCCAGCTAATAAAATAAGAAAAGTGGATATAACGAAATCAAAGATTTCTATATCCACATATGTGCAAAATTGCTTTGCAATTTTTGCACGAATATAGGAACTTAACCCTGTTGTATAGGAAACTTCTTTTGTTCTTTTTTATTGCTTACGCTTGCTAACCCGCAAGCTATCAATAAAAAAGTCGGTTTTTCCTATACAATAATAAAAAGATTTTGATATAATAATATTAAATAAAATTTTGAATGCGATTGGAGATGTTTATAGAATTTGTTATATAATTTAATGAGGAATGTTCATGGGCAAAATCTTTTGATTTTGCCCATGAATGAAAGAGGCGCATTAAATTATATTACAAATTCTTAAATATTGTATTGAGCCGAAAAATTTATAAAATATTATTATATCAAAATCGTATGCCGTGAATTGTAAAATTTACTAATAAAATTATATTGCTTTTTTTAAACTAATTTTTTATAACTATACATTAATATTTTTTCATATCTCATCTTTATAATCTTTTTATAGAAATCTTTTCTAATTTCTGATATATACTCTGTATTATCTATTATTTTATTTATTTCTTTTAAATTAATCTTACTAAATAATCTTACTAATGCATCATTGCAATCTTTATTTTTTAAACTACTTATGTATTCATAATAATTTATTTTTTTATCATTTATCTTTAATGCTGAAGTTGGAAAAACAAATACTCTTGCTTCCATCTCTTCCTTATCATTTATAATTTCTTCTATTCTTTCATCTGTTAATTGTGGATATAAACATGAAGCACAATCATATATTGGAGCAATTCCAATTTTCTTTTCTGCTTCATTTATTAAAAATCCCCAATTTCCATTATGTCTATCAAAATTTCCCACTAAACAATCTGCTATAAACATATTCCAAAAGAATTCTTTTAACTCCTTTACATCATATATTTGTTGTTGTTCAATAGTTTCTATTACTTCACTTAATTCTGTCCCATATCCATTTTTTGAGCTTTCTATTTGACTATTTTTTAATTCTGCAAATTGTTTTAATATTCCCCCTTTTGTTGTAAAATCTTTACATGCCACTACCACTTTAATTATATTATTTGATTTATATGTACCTAATATTGTATTCTGTACTTTTAATCCCAAAGTTTTCATAATATTACAAGATATATATTCAGAAATACAATTATTTGAATATCCATGTTTTGATATTCCTTCATTTACTCCTGGAAATTTTAACATATAATTTTCTCCATTATATACTATACATATCTTTCTACCATTTTTTCCACCATAATATTTATATATGTTTATTTCACATTCTGTAAAATCTATCATACCAAACCTCCATAAATATATTTTCTATATAAATAATCACACTGCTCCTCTGTTATATCTCCATCTACAAAAGCACTATTAACAGATCCTTGTAATTCATCTATTAGGCAATCTAAATATTTAACTTTATTTTTTATTCCTTCTTTTAATCTCTTTAAATCTTCTTCTAAATATTTTGGTAAACATTTTTCTAAAATTTCTTCATTATATTCTTTACTCATGTTAACCTCCATTTAATTTATCTTTGCTAACCTTTTTTATTAATGACATATCTTAACTTAACTATATCATACTTAATTATATTTTTCTATAGCTGTAGTATTTTAAATTATATATTAAATTATAAAATTTAAAATTCATTATTATATATTAGAAACTATATTAAATCGAGTAGTGGAAAAATCCTCTACTCGATTATTTAAAACTATATTTTTATACTTCTTTCTCAGTTATTTTTTCTATGCTTACTACTTTTCCTTCATTTGTTCTCATTAAAGTAACTCCTTGTGTTGATCTTCCTAATATACTTATATCTTTAGCACTCATTCTTATGATAGTACCTGTATCTGTTATTAGCATAACATCATCTGTATCATCAACAATTCTTATTCCTACTAAATCTCCTGTTTTTGGTGTAATTTTATATGTTATTACACCTTTTCCTCCTCTTGTTTGTACTCTGTATTCATCTAATTCTGTTCTTTTTCCAAATCCATTTTCAGTTATTGCAAGTAATGTTGATTTGCTTCCACCTACTATTGATTCCATTCCTATTACATAGTCATCTTCATTTAATTTTATTCCTATTACACCTTGTGATTTTCTTCCCATTGGTCTTACATTCTTTTCATCAAATGTAATTGATAATCCTTTTCTTGTTACTAATACAACATTATCTTCTCCATCTGTTAATCTTACATCAATTACTTCATCATTTTCTCTTAATGTAATTGCTTGCAATCCTGTTTTTCTTGCTGATTTATACTCATCAACTGGTGTTTTCTTTATAAATCCATTTCTTGTTGCAAACAATAAATATTTTCCTTCAGCAAACACAGGTATTGGAATAATTGCTGATATCTTTTCTCCTGGATCTAGACTCAATAAATTAATTATTGCTGTACCTTTTGCAGTTCTTCCAGCTTCAGGTATTTCATATCCTCTTAATTTATACAATTTTCCTTTATTACTAAAGAACAATACTGTATCATGTGTAGATGCACTAAATATTTCTTTTACAAAGTCTTCATCTCTTGTTGTTATTCCTAATATTCCTTTGCCTCCTCTTTTTTGACTCTTATATGTATCTACAGGCATTCTTTTTATATATCCAAAATGTGTTAATGCTATTACATTTTGCTCTTCTTTTATTAAATCTTCTATATTTATTTCGCCTTCTTTAGCTACTATTTTTGTTCTTCTTTCATCACCGAATTTTTCTTTTATTTCTATTAATTCTTCTTTTATTATATCAAAAACTAATTTTTCACTTGCTAAAATTTCTTTTAAATGAGCAATTAACTTCATTAATTCTTCATATTCTTCTTCAATCTTTTCTCTTTGTAATCCTGATAATGTTTTTAATCTCATATCCAATATAGCTTGTGCTTGAATATCAGTTAATCCAAATCTCTCCATTAATCTTTCTTTTGCATCATCATATGAAGATCTTATTATATTAATTACTTCATCTATATTATCTAATGCTATTTTTAATCCTTCTAATATATGTGCTCTAGCTTCTGCTTTATCTAGCTCAAATTTTGTTCTTCTTAGTACTACAGTTTTTCTATGATCTAAATAATAATCTAAGCATTGTCTTAATGTTAATATTTTTGGCTCCCCATCTACTAAAGCTAATAATATTATTCCAAAAGTATCTTGCATTTGCGTATTTTTATATAATTGATTTAATACAACTTGTGCATTAGCATCTCTTTTTAACTCAATTACAATTCTTACTTTTTCTTTTCTATCAGATTCATCTCTTAAATCTGATATTCCTTCTATTCTTTTATCTCTTACTAAATTAGCTATATTTTCTATTAATCTAGCTTTATTTACTTGATATGGTAATGATGAAACTATTATTCTTTGTTTATTATTACTCATTTCTTCTATTTCTGTTTCTGCTCTTACTGTTATCTTACCTTTTCCTGTAGTATATGCCTCTTTTATTCCTTCTCTTCCTAAAATTATACCTTCTGTAGGAAAATCTGGGCCCTTTATAATAGCCATTAAATCTTCATCAGTTACATTATCTTCATCTATTATTTTTATTATACCATCTATAACTTCTGTTAAATTATGTGGTGGAATATTTGTTGCCATTCCAACTGCAATTCCTGAAGAACCATTTACTAATAATGCTGGTATTTTTGCTGGTAAAACAGTAGGCTCTTGTAATCTATCATCATAGTTTGGCATAAAATCTACAGTGTTTTTTTCAATATCTGTTAACATATGTTCTGATATCTTCGCCATTCTAGCCTCTGTATACCTCATTGCTGCAGCTCCATCACCATCTATAGAACCAAAATTTCCATGTCCATCTATTAGTGGATATCTTAATGAAAAATCTTGTGCCATTCTTACCATTGCATCATATACAGAACTATCCCCATGTGGATGATATCTTCCTAAAACTGATCCAACTGTGTTTGCACATTTCCTATATGGTTTATCAGATGTAATTCCATCTTCATACATAGAATATAAAATTCTTCTATGCACAGGTTTTAATCCATCTCTAACATCAGGTAATGCACGCATTACTATAACACTCATAGCATAATCTATATAGGAGGTTTTCATTTCTTCTTCTATATTTCTTTGTATAATATTTTCTTGTATTTCGTCCATTACATTTACCTCTTTCCACAATTTATTCTACTCTTGTATTATACTAAACTGTAAGGAAATATGCAAGTTTTATACAAAATAGAAGTTAATATATTGTAAATATTCAGAGGTAGAATTAATATTTTAAATTTTTTGAGAAATGGCTCTGCAGAGCAGGCGAACACTGTTCGCCCCCCTACAACCATTTTATTAGATTTTTGTATTAGTAGAACACTTTACCTACTATATTTTTACTTACAACTACTATACTAATACTTTTGATAATTCCAATTCCTCATTTGATATCTCAAATTTTCCACCTTTATTTTTTATCAACATATGTAAATTTTCTATCTCTCTTGCTTTCTTTATAATATTTTCTAATGGCACTAATTCTTCTAGTTTATTTTTTATTTTATTATACTCCTTGTCCATTTTATCAAAATTTTTTTCATTATAATAAGTATTCCACTTTTCAGAATATTCATTTACTTTTTCTACTGCCTCGATTTGATTTGTAATAGATTTTTCTATGTTATCATTTACAGTTTTAACTATAGTTTCCTTACCCTTTTTCAACAGTTTAGCCACAGTATTGTTAATTAAATCTTTGCTTGCAGCTTTATCTATTACTTTATCTACTAAATCAGAAATTCCATCTAATATTCCTCCGTTTTTCACAACTGTTTCTACTTGTGATATGTTTTCAAACTTACCTGTGAAAATCCCTAATGTACTTTTTCCTAAATCAACAGCTGAATCTATTAATGTTTTTATCCCATCTTTTAGCCCTTCACTTAATAATACATCTTTAACTTCAATTATTTGATCTTCTATAAAATCTGGTAATAAAGCTTTCATTGCAATATCTATTCCAGCATTTATAGTTTTACCAAATGTTGTTTCTAAAAAACTTTTTTGCTCCTCTATTGTTATATCATTTGTTTCTATATTATTATCTATTTGTTTTTCCACACTTTTATCTAATATATTTTCCATAAACCTCCCTATGATATAAATTTTAATTAATAATTTAATTTTCTTATATATTTTTCATAACAGTTAAAAATTCTTTTTTTATTTTATTATTTATATAATAATTATTAAAATTTTTATTTATTAATGTATTATAATTTTCATTGTATTTTATCTCTCCTATAATACTGAAATCTAAAAATATATTTTTTAATATTTTTTTATAAATAGAATTTTTATTTTGTTTATTTATTATAATTTTTATTTTATCTTTTTTTATATTCCAATTTTTTATATACATCTCTAATAATTTTTTTGATTTTTCTATTTCTATTAAATTACTTTCTACGAGAAATATACTAATATCAGAATTTTGTATTATAAATTTTGTATAATCAAAAAAACATTCTGATGATGTATCTACAATTATATAATCATAAATATTATTTAATTTTATGAAAATGTTTTTTATTTCTTCTTCTGTTATTTTTTTATTTTTTTTATAAATTAAATCTAATCCACAAATTAAATTTATATTATTGTTTATTTTTATTATTAAATCTTCTATTTTTATTTTTTCTTTATTAATATTTATTGGATATTTTTTTACACCGAATAGTGTATGAATAGAATTATTAATTATATCAAAATCGATTAATAAAACCTTTTTATTTTTTATAGATTTAATTAAATTTATTGAAAAAATACTTTTTCCACTTCCATGTGTTCCAAGAATAGAAATAATTTTATTTTTCTTATTTTTATTTTTTAATTTTTTTATAATTCTAATTATTTGAAATAATTTATTATTATTTATTTTCTGTATTTTATTTTCTATTTTTTCTATTTTATTTTTTCCTTTTATATTTTTTATAAAATCATTTATATTTATTTTATTATCATAATATATATCGTGTATTCCTTTAGAATATAAAAATATTTCTAATTCTTCATTTTTTTCTTTTAAAAAAATTATTATTTTTAAATTTTTATTTTCTTTTTTTATTTTATTTATAAATTCATAAATATTTAACTCACCTGGAATCATTTCACTTATTATTAATATATCTACTTTATGTATTTCATTTAAAGTTTCAATTACTCCTTCTTGATATTGTATATCTTTTGTTAATATATTAAATTCACTTACGCTTTTTAGTTCTTTATGTAATTCTGGATTAGATAAAGCTGTAATTATATTCATAATTTTTCTCCTTT
>CALXBW010000053.1 GCA_944386645.1 uncultured Clostridia bacterium
AAATATTAATAAAAATTTAAAGAAAGGAGTGTATGGTTATTTAAGTTATTAAATATATCATACAAGGTTTTTATGAATAAAATATCAAATTTCTTTTCTAATATATCAATAAATATAAAAAACTTTATAAATGCATATCCTATAACCATTATATTAGTGATTATTTTAACAATATACTATGCAATTTTTCCTTCTTTTAATAATATTCCAAGTAATGTTTCTTTTTTATTTAATACTTTAATACTTTATTTTTTTGGAACATTATTTACCGAAACAGCTTTTCACTCTAAAAAATCATACAAGATTATGGCTTTTATAATAAACTTGATAATATCATTTACACTATCATTTTTTGTAAATAAAAATATAAATAATGACTTTATATCACAATGTATAATTGCATATATTGGTTCACTATTAATATTATCTATATATTTTTGTATAAAAAATTCTAAAAAGAATTTAGGTGAATATTTAATAAATCTTTTTTCAAATATATTTAAAACAGGTACTTCATATTTAATATTAGCTATTGGTTTTAGTATTATATATTTTATTATAAATAATTTATTATTTGAAAATATTGACTTCACTTTTTTCGTAAAAATGCATATATTATTATTTGGGTTATTTTATGTTCCAAGTTTAATATTTTCAATATATTTTACTAACGAAAAAGAAAGTATGTTTATAAAAAATCTGGTATTATATGTATTTATTCCATTAATACTAATATCTATAATTATAATTTTTCTTTATATTTTGAAAATAATAATTACTCAAGAAATACCAAAAAATACCATTTATAGAATATTGGCTGGAATATTTATTATTGCATATCCAATTTGTAATATGGCATATGCATTAGTAAAAAAAGAAGACAAATACTTAAACATAATATTGAATATAATAAAATATTCTTTTATTCCTTTTGTCTTATTAGAAACTTATTCGATTTATTTAAGAATTGCAGATTATGGCTTATCTCCAATGAGATATTTAAGTATAATTTTTATAGTTTTTCAAATTTTTGCTATATTTTTAATGATATTTAAAAATAGACAAAAAATAAATTATATATTTTTTATAGCAACTGCTTTACTTTTATTAGTAACAATAACACCATTAAATCTTAAAACAGTATCTATAAATAATCAGACAAGTCGATTAGAATCAGTTCTTCCTGAAGGAAAAGACTTTTCTAAATTAAGTGATGAAGATAAAAAAACAGCTTATAGTTCATATTCTTACTTAAAATCATTAGATTATACTGGAAAATACATACCTGATTATTTAGACGAAAATAATATTAATCAACTTAACTCATATTCTAGTTTAAATTATACAATAAATACTGAAAATATATCTTTATATAGTGATAATTCTGCTATTGATATAAGAGGATATAATACTTTACATAACTTTTCAAGTTCAAGTTATTATTCAAACTCTAAAGATGTTGAATTAATTTATGGTAATAAAACAATTAAAATAGATTTAACCTCATCTTTAGCAGAAATAGTTAAAATAGATAAAAATTCAAGACAAAATTATTTTAACCAAAACAATTCTATCATAATTAATGAAAACACTAAAATTATTATTACTAATTTATATTTCTCATATAATAAAGATACAAATGAATTTACGGATATTCATATAAATGGTTATATATTAGAAAAATGACTGATTTCTCAGTCATTTTTCTTATTCAACATATCCTCTAATGTATGCCATGCAAGTAATGCACATTTTACTCTTGCTGGCATATTAGAAATATTTCTAAAAGCAATTGCTTCTTCTAATTTCTTTAACTCTTCTTCATCTTTTATTTCTCTTTTTATCATCCCAATAAAAGTTTTTATAATATCCATTGCCTCTTCTATACTTTTCCCTTTTAAAACATCTATCATTATAGAAGTAGAACTTTGAGAAATAGCACAACCATGACCTGTAAAAGCTATATCCTTTATAATATTCCCATCCATTTTTAATTCTATTTCAATTTCATCACCACAATTTGGGTTATGACCTTTTTCTACCATATCTGGATTTTCTAATTTTCTCTTATTATAAGATGCTAAACTATGTTCCATTATTATATCATTATATATATCTGTTAAATCATTCATTATATTCACCTTATCTTTTATATTTATTAAATAATTCATTTGCTTTCTTTATTCCTATTATTAACTTATCTACGTCCTCTTTTGTATTATAAAAACTAAAACTAGCTCTACAAGTTGCATCTATTCCTAAAAATCTTAATAGTGGTTGAGCACAATGATTTCCTGATCGTATTGCAACATTTACAGAATCCAAAATTGTTGAAACATCATGTGGATGTATACCATCTATATTAAATGACAATACAGATAAATGATTCTCTAAATTATTTGTACAATATAGTTTTACAAAATCTAATTCTTTTAGTTTTGAAATAGCATAACCTACAACTTCTCTTTCCGCTTCCTCTATATTATTATATCCTATACTATTCATATAATCTATAGCAGCAGCAAGTCCAACTGCTCCTCCAACATTTTGTGTACCAGCTTCAAATTTATTTGGTAAAGTTGCAAATGTTGTATCTTGTTCATATACGTATTCTATCATATCTCCTCCTAGTATAAATGGAGACATTTTATCTAATATATCTTTTTTTCCATATAATACACCTATTCCTAAAGGAGCTAGCATTTTATGTCCTGAAAAAACTACAAAATCAGCATCTAAGTCTTGCACATCAATTTTCATATGAGGAATACTCTGTGAAGCATCTAAAATAACAATAGCTCCATTTTTGTGTGCAATATCTATAATATCTTTAACTGGGTTTATTGTTCCTAAAACATTTGAAACATGTGTTATTCCCACAATTTTAGTATTTTTAGTGATCTTATTTTGTATTTCTTGTTTATCTAACTCAAAATTATCATTAATATACATATATTTTAACTTTGCCTGATTTTTTTTAGCAACTTTTTGCCATGGAACTAAATTTGAATGATGTTCCATTATAGATATTACAATCTCATCATCTTGTTTTATATTATCCATTCCATACGAATATGCCACTAAATTTAAAGCCTCTGTTGCATTCTTTGTAAAAATAACTTCTTCATGATGTTTTGCATTAATAAATTCTGCTACTTTTCTTCTTGAGCCCTCATACGCTTCTGTTGCTTCAATACTTAGTTTATATGAACCTCTATGAGGATTAGCATTTGCCCTTTCATAAAATTCATTTATTTTCTCAATTACTTGCTTTGGTCTTTGAGATGTTGCTCCACTATCTAAATATACTATATCCTCATTAAAAATTGGAAAATCTTTTCTTATTTCTTTTATATCCATTATTTCAATCTCCTATCAATTTCTTCTATTATAATATTTTTTAAGTCTTCATCTAATTTTTTTATAACTTTGTTAAATCTTGCTCTAATTATTAGTTTCAGTGCATCATTATAACTAAAGCCTCTACTCATTATATAAAATAATTGTTTTGCATCTACCTTTCCTGCAGCTGCACTATGTTCCCCTTCAACATCTTCTTCTCCACATAATAACATAGGAAGAGACTTAGCTCTTACATTATCTGAAAGTAATATACAATATTCTGTTTCAGAGCCAATAGATTTTGCACATCCACTTTTAAAATCTATTGTACCTTTAAAATTTTTCTTAGCATAATCATTTAAAGCACCTTCAACATTCATATTTATTTTTGAAGCCTTTCCATATAATTCTGCAATATAATTTATATCTAATACTTTTTCCTTATCTCCTATATATATTGTATCTACATTATTTGATGCTCTATCTGATATATTTGAATAGTAATTAGATATACTATTTTTTCCTCCAAAATCAATAATTCTATAATTAACACTTGCATCTTCTTTAATAATATTATTAATTGTATAAAAATTATTAGATACATCATTTATTAAATTTACAATTGTTATATTAATTTTTGAATTTTTTTCTGCTATAACATTACAAATACCATTATGAAAAACTTCATCATCTTTTGAAGTATATTTTATAATAACATTAGAAATAGAATTTTCTTTTGCAACTATATTTATATTATCAATCAAATTTTTATTTTTACTGTCTAATTCGAAATTTAATATAATATTCTCATTATTTTTTCCCATTATATTTATTTCCAAATTAACATTAGATTTTTCATTAATTTGATTTATTAGTATTTCTCCTACTCCATATTTTATATTAACATCATTTTTTATATTTTTTATAGACACATTATTGTTATCATTAATAATATTTACATTATCAAACTTTTCTATTTTTTTTGGTATCTCAACATTTTCCAGTTTAATATTATTAATTTTAAAATTTCTTGCTGTTCTTAATGGAGTTTCATTCAATTTAAGCATATTCATTAACCTATACTCCCTTCTAATTCAAGATTTATTAAATTATTCATTTCAACAGCATACTCTACAGGCAATTCTTTTGATATAGGATAAGCAAAACCTCGAACTATCATCGACTTTGCTTCTTCTTCTGACAATCCTCTTGACATCAAATAAAATATAGTTTTATCACTTATTTTTCCTATCTTTGCTTCATGTGAAAATTCTACTTCTTCTGTTCTTATATCATTTACTGGTATTGTATCAGATTTAGATAAACTATCAAGCATTAATGATTCACAAGAAACAGAGCATTTGGAATTCTTAGCTCTTGGCATTATTTGAACTAAACTTCTATAAGTAGCAATTCCTCCATTTTTTGATATAGATTTAGAATTTACTACGGATGATGTATTTGGTGCATTATGAACAACTTTAAATCCAGTATCTAAATTTTGTCCTTTTCCTGCAAACGAAATACCTGTAAATTCTGTTTTTGCTCCTTTTCCATTTAATATACTCATAGGATATAACATTGATATTTTTGAGCCAAAAGAACCAGTAACCCAATCTATTTGCCCATTTTCTTCTACAATAGCTTTCTTTGTATTTAAATTAAGCATATTTTTAGACCAGTTTTCTATTGTTGAATATCTTAGATATGCATTTTTCTTAACAAATAATTCAACACAACCTGCATGTAAATTAATTTTATTATACTTTGGTGCAGAACATCCCTCTATAAAATGCAATCTTGCTCCTTCATCAACTATAATTAAAGTATGTTCAAATTGTCCAGATTCTGGTGAATTCAATCTAAAGTAAGATTGTAAAGGTATTTTCACATCAACACCTTTTGGAACATATACAAATGACCCACCAGACCATACAGCACCATGTAGTGCTACAAATTTATGATCAGATATAGGTACACATTTCATAAAATGTTCTTTTACAATATCCTCATAATCTCTTAAAGCTGTTTCCATATCTGTATATATCACACCTTGTTTTATAAGCTCATCTTTCATACTATGATATACCACTTCAGAATCATATTGAGCACCAACACCAGCTAAAGATCTCTTTTCAGCTTCTGGTATTCCCAAAGCATCAAATGTACTTTTTATATCTTCTGGAACATCATCCCAATTATTTGTCATATTTCCTTTTGGTCTTACATATGTTGCTATTTCACTCATATCAAGTTCATCTAAAGAAGGACCCCATGTTGGTAATTCTAATTTATTATACATTTCTAAAGCCTTTAATCTAAAATCTCTCATCCACTGTACTTCATTTTTTTGCTTTGATATTTCTTCTATTATTTCTTTGCTTAATCCCTTTTTAGCTTTATATTCATAATTATCCTTATTTTTTATATCATAAATATTTGTATTAATTTCATCTAAATAAGTTTTTCGTCTCATTTTAACCTCCATTTAAGCTAAATAATCTTTTTAGTTGCTGTTCAGACTGATCATATTTTATTAATAAAAACAAATGTACTTTTTATGAAGTAACAATTCGTGGGGACCAGCAAGCTTACAGTCTGTTAACATACCACTTCAAAAATCTATTTTTACTATATCAGTATTAAAACTTCTCTATTTATTTAAATATTATTTTACAGACTGTGTGATGCTGGGAGTTACAAATAAAAAATACATTTGTTTTTATTGCTCTTCTATATTTACATCTAAGCAGTAACTCTTTTTCTTCGCCACTATACCTTTCTATATTTTCTATATCCTTCTTCTTCAATTTCTTCTGCAAGTTCACCTGAACTTGTTTTTACAATCCTACCATCTACTAATACATGTACATAATCTACCTTTAATTCTTCTAATATTTTTGTACCATGAGTAATTATTAATATTGCATTATCTTTATTTTTAAACATTTCTATTCCCTTTGATACAGTTTTTATTGCATCTACATCAAGTCCAGAATCAGTTTCATCTAATATTGCTAATTTAGGGTTTAAAACTAACATTTGTAAAATTTCATTTTTCTTTTTTTCTCCACCTGAAAATCCTACATTCAAACTTCTATCCATATATTTAGGATTTATATTCAATTCCTCCATATACTTTTTTATTTCTTCTTTAAAAGAAAATATTTTTACAGGTTCACCAGTTATATTATGTCTTGCATATTTTAAGAAATTCATTACAGATATCCCTGGAATTTCTTCTGGAGATTGAAATGACATAAATATACCTCTTTTAGCTATTTCATCAGTTTTTAAGTCATTTATATTTTCTCCCTCAAATAATATTTCTCCATCTTTTTTATCATATCTTGGATTATTTAAAATAACATTAGCAAGTGTAGATTTTCCAGCCCCATTTGGTCCCATTATTACATGTACTTCTCCTTTATTTATTTTTAAATTTAATCCCTTCAATATTTCCTTTTCACCTACATTTGCGAATAAATTATTTATTTCTAATAAAGTATTACTCATAATTATTTTTTCCTTTCTCTAACTTTCTCTTTATTCTAATTCTCTCGGTAACTTTTGTACAATTTTTACATTTTGTACTTTGCTCATTATAGCAACAATCTAAATCATTTAAATCTAACATCTTGTTAATATAATCTTCTAATTTTCTTATAGTAGTTTCTGACACATTGTGCTTCATAAGCTCTGCTTCTTCTTGTGCTTTTTCTTCTTCAACCCCTATTACTTCACTTAAAAATAATTTAAGGGTATCATATCTTTTCATTATTGATTTTGCAATTTTTATACCTTCACCGTGTTAATTCGATTTTTCCATATGCTTCATAATTTATTAAATTATTTGATTTTAAACTATTTAAAGCTCTATTAACACTTGGTTTTGTACAATTTAATTTATTTGCAATATCTGTAACTCTTATCTGATCCTCTGTATTTTTTAATATATATATAGTTTTTAAATACTCTTCTAACGAATTTGTTAATTGCATAATCCACCTCTTATTGTTAGACTCCGCTAACAATAATAATATATTTTTACATTTTTGTCAATCAATTATGCATAAATAAGGAAATTTTATTATTTTTCAAAAAAAAAAAAATACTAAAGCCGAAATTTCTAGCTTTTGTTTTTTTCATTTTTT
>CALXBW010000054.1 GCA_944386645.1 uncultured Clostridia bacterium
ATAAAGCAACCTAAATATACCCAAATTGATGGTACTGCACTCAAATCTATATTATTAACTATTATCATTCCTGTTGCTAATATACAAACTGGTAACATAAAATAATAAAGGTAATTAAATATGTTTTTTAAAATCAATCTAATAAATGTCATATTAGGAAAAGTAACTTTTACATTTAAGAAATTACTAGCAATCGTTTTACCATTCCAAAAATAAGGTATTACTCCATAATAAATTATAAAAGATACAAGTGTCATAAATAATGTTCCAGAGAATAATGATAATATAGTAGATAAACAAAGATATACAAATCCATCTAAGAAAAATAATGTAATTCTTCTAAATCCTGATACTCTTCTTCCATCTTCAATCGTTTCTTCATCTATTTCATCTCTTGTAGGAAGAAAGTCATCTACTATTCCCATTATAAAATAACCAATTATTCCACCTAGTGTATTTGTTATTAAATCATCAACATCACAAAGTCTATATGGTCTTGGATATATACCATAAAGTCCTGTTACTTGTGTAAATTCAAAGAATAGAGAAAGAAGTAGAGTTAACATAAAAGTCTTTTTTAAACTGCATTTATAGTAATATCTTAAATACATTCCAAAAGGTATAGTCATTACAACATTAAATAGCATTGTATAAACACTAGGATGTGATAATGTAGAAATATATGTTGATGGATCTAATATATTAAAATTTGTTTCTCTTGCTATATCTCCAATAAATGAAAATGGTATTAATTGTATCGCTCTACTAGTCATATTTGCCACTTCTTCTTTACTCGGAAGTGGGAGTATTACTAGAAAATACATTGTAATTAAATAAAGTATAAATGAATAAATTATTAAAACTCTAAATTTATTTATAGAACCATATTTATGGTACTGATGTAGTATAAAAGGAATGGTAAATAAAAATGCTATAATCGGAAATATAATGATTGCTGTTTTTATTGATTCTAAATAATTCATATTTAGCAAGAGGGATTAGCAAAAAATACTAATCCTTTTTCTTACCTTTCACTATTGCTACTATAATAATAACTAAAATTACAAAACCAATAGGAATTAAAATTGGTAACCAAGTGTCTTCTACACTTTGCCAAATAGCACTCCAATTATAAGCCAAAAACATCTTTACCTCTCCTTTATAATATTTTTACTGCATAAATATGTAATTATAAAATATCCACCATATACAAAGACAATAATTCCTGCTGTCATGATAATTGATTTTAATAATTCTCCTTTACCAAATGTTTCTAATATAAATAGACAGAATTTAATACCAAATATAGAATGGATGATTGCAATAATTAACGGGAACAAGAAGAATATTCCAATTTGTCTAAATAGAGCTTTATTAAGCATTTTTTCATCAGTTCCTATTTTTCTAAGCATTCTAAATCTTTCTTTATTATCTGTTGATTCTGATAATTCTTTTAGTGCTAAAATGGCTGCACTAGCAATTAAGAAGATAATTCCAAGATATAAACCAATAAATGTGATCATAGCTCCAAGTCCAATACTACCTTCGTATATTGCAAGTTTGGTACTCGCACCTATATATGTGTTTGATGCGTAAGGACTGTTATCTAAATCTATAATCATATTTTCTATTTCTTGTTTTCCTTCATCATCATTTGCATTGTAATTAGCAACTAACATTCCTGTTTCTCTAACGTAACCATTTAAAACTTCATCTGGTACTACAAATATTCCCATATTTACATGGCTACTTGTCATATTAATAAACCCATTAATACATTCATCATATTTAGGTGTTAAAGTATAACCATTTATCATAATTGGTGTATTTAATTCTAACCCTTGATTTCTAATATCTATCCACGAATCAAAATCAGCAATTATTGCATATTCATTATTACTTAAATGAATTTCATCTAAATTATATAATTTAGCAAGTTTATTATAATCACTCACTTTAATAAATTGTTCAGCAGTATCATATTTTAAATATGGAAATTCTTGAGATATTTTTTCATAAGCATCTCCAAGTGTATTTTTAACTAATATATCATTACTTGCATATACATAAAATTCTACAACATCTTTGAAATACTTATCAGCATCAAAACCTAATCTATCCAATGTTTCACTTACAGAAATTTTAGAATCTTCTATAACTTCCTTTGAATATCCTGAATCTAGTGGTAAGTCCATTTTCTTATTAATTTCTATATCGGCTGGAGCAAGTTCCTTAATATTCGCCGTCATTGAATTTCTAATTGAAATAGCACTTGATAAAACACATATTGTAAAAAATAACATCAAACATATAATAGTCATTGAAAATACAGTCGTGTTTATTTTGCTACTAAACTGTCTTAACGTAAAACTATTTAGTCCCTTATAATAAACGTTTTTCATACTCATAAATATTTTGAGTAATAAACCAGATAAAGACCAAAAAATAAAGAATGTTGATAATGCTCCAAGAGCAATAGGAATAAGTATTTTATCAGCAGTTTGCATATCTGTTACTCCACCTGTAACACAGTAGTATGCATAACCTAATGCTATTACAGAAATAATAAATACAATTACACAAATCCAAGGATTTTTTAATTTTATTTTTTCTGATTTTTTGTTCGCATTAAGTAAATCAATTAGCTTACAACGACTTACATTATATGTGTTAAATATCATTACTAGAATATACATAACACTAAAGTAAATAAGTGTTTTGATACAAGCAGATGATGAGAAAACAAACTCAAATTCTGTCATTTTGGCTTCAAACATATTTGCTACAAACAAACTCATAAGTTGTGATAAACCAGTACCAAGTATTAGTCCTATGGCAAGTGATATAACGCCGACTATTAATGTTTCAAAGAATAAGATAAGTGATATTTTTCTTTTACTCATACCAAGAGTTAAATAAATACCAAATTCCTTATGTCTTCTTTTCATTAAAAATCTATTTGCATATATAATCAAAAAACCTAATATAAATGCCACGAAAACACTTACACCAGAAAGCATACTTGTCATTAAATCAATAATCTCATAAGTAGATTCTGATACTTGCATCATAACTGTTTGACTATCGATCGCATTAAATATATAAAATATTGCAACACCTAATATTAAAGTAAAAAAGTAGATGGCGTAGTCTTTTATACTTCTCGCAATATTTTTAAGGGATAACTTAAAGAGCATCATTTAAATCCCCACCTAGAAGGGTTACAACATCTATAATTTTATCAAAAAATTCTTTCCTAGAATCACTACCTCTATGTAGTTCGTTAAAGATTTTACCATCCTTGATAAATATTACACGACTTGCATAACTGGCTGTAAAAGCATCATGTGTAACCATAAGTATTGTTGCCATTAATTCTTTGTTTAAATATGTAAATCTTTCAAGTAACATTTTTGCTGATTTAGAATCTAATGCTCCTGTTGGTTCATCTGCTAAAACAAGTTTTGGATTTGTAATAATTGCTCTTGCTGATGCTACTCTTTGCTTTTGTCCTCCACTCATTTGATATGGATATTTCTTTAAAACATCCTTAATATCAAGTTCCTTTGCAACTTTATCAATTCTTTTTGCAATGTCACTAGCACTTACATTTTGAATAGAAAGAGCTAAAGCAATGTTTTCATAAGCAGTCAGAGTATCAAGTAAATTAAAGTCTTGAAAAATAAAACCTAATTCTTCTCTTCTAAATTTATTTAATTTATTACCCTTTAATTTTGTAATATCTTCTCCATCTACATAGATGTGTCCACTTGTTACTCTATCTATTGTAGATATACAATTTAAAAGAGTTGTTTTTCCAGATCCACTTGCACCCATGATAGCAACAAACTCACCCTTATCTACTTCAAATGAGATATTGTCAATTGCTTTGGTAAGACTAGATCTACTACCGTAATATTTTTCAACTTTATCAATCTTTAAAATATTTTCCATAAAAATTCTCCTTTCTGCTACTAATTTTATGACAAAAAAGGGACTTTGTCGTTATTCTAATATTACAGAACATTACAATTTCGTAATACTAAAAATACTTATTAATCCCCTATTTTATAAAAATCATTTTTTGCAAAAGATATAACAACCTTTGTATATTCTCCCTCTTTAGATTCAATCCTAACTTTATGACCTAATTTTCTACATAATTTTTTTACGATATAAAGCCCCATACCAGTTGATTTAGAAGTAGCTCTACCATTTTCTCCTGTAAATGTTTTTTCAAATACTCTTTTAATATCTTTCTCTGGTATTCCAATACCATTATCATAAATAATTAAATCTACTTGTTTTGAAGTTTCCACAGCACTAATTTTAATAATGCTATTATTATCTTTAGTATATTTCATACTATTACTAACAACTTGATTTACGATAAATTCTAGCCATTTTGAATCTGTTAATACTTTTATATCAGATAGTTCTACTTCAAAACTAATATTTCTTTCTAATAAATCATTTTTGTTTTTCATGGCTACTGAATTAATTACTTTTTTCAAACTGGTGTCTTTAATTAAATAATCTTTTTCAGCATTCTCACTTCTAACAAAATAAAGGATTTGATCCACATAATCATCTATTCTTCTTATTTGCTCATCATATTTTTTGTCTACATTTGTTTTATGATTATGATTCATTAAAACTAAACTAGAAATAGGAAGTTTAATTTCATGTATCCAAAGTTCCACATATTCTTTAAAATCATTCAAACTTATTTCTAAATCTTTGACATTTTCATTCATTGATTTATTAATTTCATATAATACTTGGTATAGTATTTTTCCATCATAAAAAGATGGCTCATTTAACATTTCTAAAACAAGATACTTTTTATCTAGTTTATCTACATTATTTATTAAATTAGTGTAAAATCTTCTTCTTTTAATATACCCAGTTAAAATTATCATAATGAAGAATAACAAAAATACTACTGTTATTCCTATAATAACTTCTTTTGAAATTTTAAAAGCAAATAGCATCATTAGAACAATGAAATATCCGAATAAAGCAAATAATATCTCTAACCATTTATCAAAAACATATTTACTAAATTTCATAACAACTTATACCCTAGTCCCTTTCTCGTTTCAATTGCATTTTCTATTCCAAAAGATTCTAGTTTTGCTCTTAATCTGCTTATATTTACAGTCAAAGCATTTTCGTTAATATATTCTTCATTATTCCATAGTTCTGTCATTAATTCATCACGAGTTACTATATTGGAGCGATTATTTAATAAATAAGAAAATATAATCATTTCATTTTTAGTTAAATCTAATATTTCTTCGCCCTTCATTAAAATTCCTTTACTTTGATATACTTTTATATCATCATAGGTAAGAAAGTCTGCACTTTTTTCCATTCTTTTGAAAATATTAGATATTCTTAATAATAAAATTGTTGGATTATAAGGTTTTGTTATATAATCATCTGCCCCATAACTCATAGACAATACTTCATCTGTTTCTCCAACTCTACTTGTTACCATAATTACTGGGATATTAGACTGCTTTCTAAACTCTTTTAATAAAGTTTCGCCATTCATTTTAGGTAAATTTATATCTAATAGAAGCAAATCAAATTTACTCTTTAATATATCCTCTAAAGTATTATCAAATCGTTCCAATAAGATAACCTTATATCCAGATGTTTCTAAAAGTGTTTTAAGTTCATCTCTTATTGATTTTTCATCTTCGACTATCATGATTGTTTTCAAAATAACCACCACATTTCATATATAATTATACCATGTTTTACACTTACTTTATATTACATTAATGTAATGATTTAAAATTTGTTGAAATAGTTAATAATATATGCTAATATTAAATAGTCAGATGACACAAAAGCAGTATGCAGTATCGTGTTTATCTGATACAGTCGAAGTTTGGCTGTGTAGTAGATCGTCTGCTAGTATAGAGACGATTTTTTTATGAAAAAAATAAGTATTAAAATAATACCTATTTAATAGTTTAGGGTGGTACTGCTAATTTACTACTTCTATATTATTTTCTTCGTTATACTTATTTTTCCAGTTATTATATTTTAGATATTGTAAGGTTGCAATATATCTTAATGCTATCCACATAAGAGCATCATAAAATTGCTCTTTTTTTATTTCTGTAGAAAAACAATATTTTTCAATAATAGAAACATCTACTGGTAATTCAAGTTTTCTATCTTTATGTCCCATAACTTTATATAAAATATCATCAGCTATCATATCGCATTCCTCAATTATTGATTCAAAGTCATCTTTCTTGCTTTTATAATAATCTGTAACATCATCAACATATCTAATAACTTTAGAATATTCTGCAATATCTAATTTTTCTTGTAATTCTTTTAGTGAGTCATTAATTAATATACTCATTACATCAATTCTACTTTTTTCTGGTAAATTATTCACATTAGAAATAACTTCATTAAAATCAAAATCCAAAACTTCCATTATTTTAAATAAATCTGCTTCTATTGTATTTGTAATATTTTGGGCTATTTTTTTAGAATTGAATTTCTCTATTTCTTTTTTCATAAATCTGCTCCTTCTCTATTACCCTAAACCACTTTAATAATTATAACACCATTTTATAAAATAACCCAGCGTTTTATTAATACTTATCATTTTAATGAGAAAATTATTATTGGTGATAAGTATGTTGATAATGAATAATTTAAAGTATTGTCGTGAAGAATTAGAAATAACACAAGAAGAACTAGGTAATATTTTAGGGGTATCAAGAAAAACTGTTACTGGTTGGGAAAATAATCACGATACCATGCCATTACCTAAACTAATTAGATTTTGCAATTTATATAAATTTTCTGCAAATTATGTTACAGGTTTATCTAAAACAAATAACTACATTGAATTAGAAAAAGCAAACAAAACCAAAATTGGTAATAGACTTAAAACTATCAGAACTAAATTAAATATTACTCAACAAGATATTGCTGATGAATGTATGATTTCTCAAGCAACTTATAGTGGCTATGAAAATGGTAAATTTTTGATAACTACAATGACTCTATTTACAATTTGTTATAACCATAAAATATCTATGGATGAAATATTAAAAAAATAATTATTTTTCTAGATCCAATAAATCATCATAACTCCATAAGTCATCAATGTCTAAATTTAACTTTTTAATATTCCAAGTTATTGAATTTTTAAAGTAACCAAATTTATTTTTTATTGGATTCCCATCTTCATCTTTAAATTTTCTATTTATTACTCTAGGTACAATGTAATGAATTATTTGAATTAAATCTTTATATGAATTTTCTTCAAGAAGATTATTAAATAAATCATCATAATAAAAAATTTGAATATCATTCTCGTCTATATAGCCACTATCAATTAGCTCTATAGTTAATCTATTGTGTTCTTCTGGAACAAAAAAAGATGATATTTTCGTTTTATCATC
>CALXBW010000055.1 GCA_944386645.1 uncultured Clostridia bacterium
GAATTATGAATATCTATTTTAGGAAGTTCAGGAAATTCATCTGGATTCATAGTTGCAAGTTTATAAAGTGATCCTTCACATTCAATAACTAATAAATTTTGTTCATTTAAACTAATATTTATATCAGTATTAGGTAGTTTTCTTATTATTTCACTAAACATTATTGCATTAACAACAGTACTACCTTCTTCTTTTATTTCACATGATATTACATATTCTATACCTATTTCTAAATCATATGTTGTTAATTTAAGTTTGTTATCATTTGTTTGTAGAAGTATTCCTTCTAGTATAGGCATTGTTGTTTTAGATGAAACTCCTTTTACTACGGAATTAATGGCTTTGATTAATTTTTCTTTTTCACAAACAATTTTCATCGAAAATCTCCTTTATAATAATATAATATTTTTAGTAGTAATAGTAGTAGGTGTTGTGGATAATGTGGAAAAGTATGTGTAAATCTTATTTGCGTATAAAAATTCGTGTTGATATTTTTGTTAATAAGTCGACACTGTTATACACATGTTATTAAAAAAGTTGTTAATAAGTATTTTATAAACAAATAATATACAAGTAATTAACATATTGGTTGTGGTTAACAGCTGTAATGCTTGTACATCTAATATTACATTTGTTAAAATAAAAATATGTTTTGTAAAACATTTATTTTTTTTATTCTTTGTAAGTGTTTATTTATAAATAAATTTTAAGCTGTTAAATTCTTTTTCACATTATCCACAATTAATTTTGTATTTTGATTTGTCTTTATTTCCTTTTCTATTTTTTTAACAGCATGCATTACAGTAGTATGATCTCTTTTACCAAACTCATCTCCTATCTTAGGAAATGATGCATTAGCAATACTTCTACACAAATACATAGCAATTTGTCTTGGAAATACAATATCATTAGATTTTTTTGAAGATTTCATATCTTTAATATCTATTCCAAAATATTTGGCTACTACTTCTTGAATATATTCTATAGAAATAACTCTTTCTTTTTTGGTAATAATATCATTAATAGATTCTTCAGCCATTTCTAATGTAATAGGAATATTTGCTAAAGAAGCATGTGCAACTATTTTATTTAAGGCACCTTCTAATTCTCTGATATTTGAATCTATTTTTGATGCAATATTAGATAAGATTGCATCATCTATTACAATATGGTCTAAATCTGCTTTCTTTCTTAATATTGCAAGACGTGTCTCATAATCAGGGTTAGAAATATCTGCGATAAGTCCCCATTCAAACCTAGATTTTAGTCTATCCTCTAGTAATTGAATATCTCTTGGAGGTTTATCACTAGATATTACTATCTGCTTTCCGCTTTCATATAATGTGTTAAATGTGTGGAAAAATTCTTCCTGAACAGCATCTTTTTTGGCGATAAATTGTATATCGTCAATTAAAAGAAGATCTATATTTCTATATTTATTTCTGAACTTCTCATTTGTATTATCTTTAATAGCATTTATTAATTCATTAGTAAATTTTTCTGATGTTACATATAAAACTTTTGTATTTCTATTATTTTTTAATATTTCATTACCTATTGAATGCATCAAATGAGTTTTACCAAGTCCAACACCACCATATAAAAATAGCGGATTATACGCTGTACCAAGAGCCTCTGTAACTGCAAGAGCTGCTGCATGTGCCAATCTGTTGTTGTTTCCAACAACAAAAGAATCAAATGTATATCTTGGATTTAATGAAGTATTTGAATATCCAAATTTATTATCTATTGTACTTTTAGATTCTTTTGAGTCTGTAGAATTTTCTTCTAATTCTATAGATATTTTATAGGTTTTATTTGTTAAAAATTTAAAAACATTAATTAACAAATCATAATATCTAGTTTCTAAAAGTTCTTTTTGAAAAACTGATTCTACATGAAAGATAATCTCATCATTGGTTATTTCTTTAATTTCTAAATTATGAATCCATGTTGAATAAGAGATTTCTGTCATTTCTTTTTTTAAAAGTTCTTTAGCTTTTAATAAAAGTTCATCTTTATATAATTGCATTATAAAATTCAGCTCCTTCAAATAATATTACAGGAAAAATTTGAATAAGTTATCCACAAACTTATCCACATCTGTTGAAAACTATTTCAAAATTGTTACTTTTTCTTCACATTTTTATGACAAAAAAACCATAAAAAATGTACAAAAATACCTTTAAAGCCTTATTTCCCTATTATTTAAATATAATACCAAAAAAGGTGTGTATAAGTCAATAAAAATTGTGTATAAAAAAAATTTAGTTTTAAAAAAATAAAAATATATTGACAAATATCCTTTAAAATTATATAATTCTTATACTTATACCGATATTGTATTAGGAGGTGCAAAATGAAAAGAACATATCAACCTAAAAAAAGACAAAGACAAAAAGAACATGGTTTTTTAAAGAGAATGAGTACAAAAGCAGGTAGAAAAGTATTAAAAGCAAGAAGAAATAAAGGTAGAAAAAAATTATGTGCTTAAAATAGATTGAGAGGCTTCAGATATAATATACTGTTAGCCTTTTTTCAATTTGTGTATGTATAATAAGAATGGAAAATAGTAATGAAAACTAAAATGTTAAAAAAAAATTATGAGTTTAAAAGAGTATTTGAAAAAAAGAAATATTATGGTGGAAAATATTTAGAAATATTTGTTTTAGAAAATAAATCAAATGAGAATTTTTTAGGAATTGCAATTAGTAAAAAAATTGCAAATAGTGTTAATAGAAACAGAATAAAAAGATTAATAAGAGAGTCATATAGAAGGCTTGAAAATAATATTTCTTTAGGATATAATATAGTAATATTATGGAAGAAAAATATTAATATAAAATATGCAAATTATGATAATATATATAAAGATTTAGAAAATATTCTGTTAAATGCAAAATTATATATTAGGGATGAGATATGAAAATAATATTAATAAAAATAATACAATTATATCAAAAAAATGTATCTCCATTTTTATCTAATATAGGTATACATTGCAAATATTATCCTACATGTTCTGAATATACAAGACAAGCTATTGAGGAATATGGAGCAATAAAGGGAAGTGTACTTGGAATAATTAGAATAATAAAATGTAATCCATTTTCAAAAGGGGGATATGACCCTTTAAAAAAATAATAGGGAGGATATAAATGGCGTTTTTAGCAAGCTTATTTGGATATTTACTGAATTTTATATATGATTTAGTAAATAATTATGGTTTAGCAATTATTATATTTACGATAATTATAAAATTATTAATGTTGCCAATATCAATAAAGCAACAAAAGACTATGAAAAAGTCTGTAAAAATACAAGAAAAAGTAAGACAATTACAATTCAAATATAAAAATAATCCAGAACAATTAAATAAAGCAACAATAGAATTATATAAATCAGAAAAAATGAGTCCTTTTAGTGGATGTTTAAGTGCAATTTTACAAATAGTAATATTATTATCTGTATTTTTTATGGTACAAAGTCCACTTACATATATGAAAAAAGTAGATGAAGGACTAATAAATCAATATAAAGATGAAATAAAACAAAGCCAAGAAGGACAAAACAATCAAACAATGTATCCAGAAATTGAAATAATCAAAGAAAAGGGACAACAAGATGAAAGAGTTAATATAAATATGGAATTCTTGGGATTAGACCTAAGTTCTGTACCAGTTTCTAACTTATCAGATTTTAGAGTATACATAATTCCATTATTATATGTTGTATCTTCATTTATATCAATTAAAATATCTAATACAATAACAAATAAAAAGAAAGATGAAGAAGAGAATAAAGAACCTTCTGAAATGGATGCAATCCTTCAAGCTAACAAAAATATGATGTATATAATGCCAATTATGTCAGTTTCAATTTCAATGATTGCACCATTAGGACTTGCATTATATTGGTTAGTAAGCAATGTATTAATGATTACAGAAAAATTAATATTAAATAAAGTTATGGATTCTAAGGAGGAATAAAATGTCTAATTCAATTATTTCAGAAGGCCATACAACAAGTGAAGCTATAGAAAAAGGCTTGAAAATATTAAATACAACAAGAGAAAAAGTGGAAATTAAAGTTTTAGAAGAAGAAAAGAGGAGTTTTTTTAGTATATTAGAACCTAGAATAGTAAAGGTAGAAATGAAATTAAAAGAAAATATAAATAATATAGATGAAGAAGAAACTATTTCAGAAGAAGAGATAAAAAAAGTAGAAGAAGGTATAAAAAAATTCTTATATGATATATTTGGAAAAATGAAAATAAATAATTTTAAATTTAATATGTTTTATAAGAATGAATATATAAATGTAACTCTTGAAGGAGAAAATGTTAATCATTTGATAGGGTATAGGGGAGAGACATTAAATGCAATACAAACTATTATTTCATCATATGTATCTACTAAATTACATAGTAAGGTAAAAGTTGTTATGGATATTAATAGTTATAAAGAAAAAAGAAGAGTTGTATTAGAAGATTTAGCTGTAAAAATGGCTAACAAAGTAGTAAAAACAGGAAAGAATGTGACACTAGAACCTATGCAACCATATGAAAGAAAAATTATACATTCTAAATTGCAGAATAATAATAAAGTTAGGACACATAGTATAGGAGAAAATCAAAATAGGAGAGTTGTAATTGAGTTGAAGTAGCAAAAAACTTAGAAATCTTATGATTTCTAAGTTTTTTGCTTTCTCTATATATTTGAAAAAATACCAAAAAAATATATTATTTTTTCGGTCTCACATTCTTCGCAAGTATGAGCGTACGATGTACAACTACCTCGACTGTCAAAAATAATATATTTTTTTTGGTTATAGACCTTTAAATTTGTACATTTTAGAAAATTATAACAATAAAGATATAGGAGCGAACAGTGTTCACCCGCACTAAATACCTATATCTCAAAAGTTGAACATATAAAAAATCAATTTATATTTTCACATGAAAATATAAATTGATTTTTTATGTCTACTGTGATAAAATTATAAAGATTATTTTTAGGAGGGATGAATATGAAAACTATAGCTGCAATATCTACAGCGCTAGGAAATGGTGGAATTGGAATTGTTAGAATGAGTGGGGAAGATTGTTTTAAAATATTGGATAAAATTTTTAAACCAAAAAATAATTCTGAGATAAAACCATACTCTATAAAATATGGTCATATATATGAAGGTGATAATATAATTGATGAAGTATTAGTTTCATATTTTGTTAAACCTAAAAGTTATACAACAGAGAATATGTGTGAAATTAATTCTCATGGCTCAAATATTGTTTTAAATAAGATTTTACAGTTGTGTTTAAAAAATGGTGCGATATTAGCAGAGCCTGGGGAATTCACTAAAAAAGCATTTTTAAATGGAAGGATTGATCTTTCACAGGCGGAATCTGTTATTGATATAATTAATTCAAAATCAGAAAAAGAAAGACAAGCTTCTGTAAATCAATTAGAAGGTTTTTTATCAAAAGAGATAAAAAAGATAAAAAATGATATTTTAAGTATATTAACAGATATTGAGGCATCAATTGATTATCCTGAGTATGATATAGAGGAAGTTACAAATAGTAAAGCAATTTCTGTTTTAAATGGTGTAAAAGATTCATTATGCAAACTAGAAGAAACTTTTGAAAATGGAAAGATAATTAAAAATGGTATAAAAACAGCTATAATAGGTACACCTAATGTGGGAAAATCATCGTTATTAAATACTATCTTAAAAGAAGATAGGGCTATTGTAAGTCAATATGAAGGAACAACAAGAGATTCAATTGAAGAAGATATATCTGTTGATGGTGTGCCACTTAGAATAGTAGATACAGCAGGAATAAGAAATACGGATAATGAAATTGAAAAAATTGGTATTAAAAAATCAAGAAATATTGCTGATTGTGCCGATTTGATAATTGCTATTTTTGATGCTTCAAGGAAACTTTCTAAAGATGATTATGATATTATAGATATTATTAAAGATAGAAAAGCTATTATATTAATAAATAAAAGAGATATTGAAAATAAAAAAATAGAAAAAAATAAGTTACAAGAATTGAACAAACCAATAATTGAAATATCTGCTTTAAATAGAGAAGGAATTAATGATTTATATAAAGAGATAACAAATTTATTTAAATTGAATGAAATAAATATAAATAATGAAGTTATAATAACAAATATTAGACATTTAGATTTAATTAGAAGAGCAAAAGAAAACGTAATAAATGCGATAAATACAATAAATTCAAATATGCCAATAGATATAATATCTATAAATATAAAAGATATTATAGATTGTTTAAATTCAATAACAGGAGAAAGTACGTCAGAAGATATAATAAATGATATATTTAGTAAGTTTTGCTTAGGAAAATAAGAGATCTATAAGTAAATTCTTCTAGTGGCATTTAAAATTTATTAGAATAATATAGTAAGCTTTTAATTAAATAATAGAATAATAAATGTTGTCTGTGGAACAAAATCTGAAAAAGTAGATATATCAAGTAATATAAGTAAAATTATAAATTAGGAGATGTAGAAAATGAGTTATTATGCTGGAGATTATGATGTTGCAGTAATTGGAGCAGGACATGCTGGTTGCGAAGCTGCACTTGCTGCTGCTAGAATGGGGATGAAGACAGTTATATTTACTATAAGTATGGAGGTTATAGCAAATATGCC
>CALXBW010000056.1 GCA_944386645.1 uncultured Clostridia bacterium
CAGGCTCAAAATCAAAGATTTTGCCCATGAACATTCCTCATTAAATTATATAACAAATTCTAAAAACATCTCCAATCACATTCAAAATTTATTCAATATTAATACATTAATTTTTCTACCTACTCTACAAAATAAATTATTCATTTTTCATCATTCACCATTCATTATTCATCGCAACCGAAGGTTGCAGATAAATCTATTGTATAAAATTATAAAAAATGGAAAAGATATAATTATTGATTTATGAAAGGAATGGTAAAAATGGCAAATTTAAATCAAATAGAATTACAGAATTTAAGACATTTGATAGGGGCACACGATACTGCTTATCAAAAATATACTGCATATGCAAACCAATGTGTAGATCCACAAATAAAGCAAATGTTTACTAAATCTGCACAAGATGCTTTAAATGGAAAACAAAAATTATTAACTTTTTTAAATTAATGGAGGTTTTTATGGAAGAGAAATATATGGTGAATGATGCTTTAGAATCTATAAAGCACGAATTAGTTACGTATCAAGGTGTGATAAATGAATGTGAGAATATGCAATTAAGACAAACTATTCAACAAATGAGAAATAACTGTGAATCATTTCAATATGAACTTTTTAAAGTAGCTGAAAGTAAAGAATATTATAAGCCTGCTCAAGTTGCAAATCCACAAGAGATTAGCAAGGTGAAAACAGATGTAAATGCATAAATTAAATAAGAGTAAATTACTTAGGGAACTAGTAATTTGCTCCTTTTCATTAATATATGAAAAAAAGAGAATGGGAGCAAAACGGATTAAAAAAAAGAAAAAATAAGATAATAAAAAATTATCTAGAAAAAGAAAAAGATTTGATTATAAACAACAATTGTAAATAGAAAAATATTAATATAGAATATACACAAGATATAGGAAAAAGGATGTGTTTGAAATTAGTACGTTGAGAAATATTTTTATTAAGTTTAGAACCTCTGTAAAGCTTATATCCCTAATACTTATAGCTGCTCTTGTAATAGTAGGAACAGTATCATTTGCATATAAACCTATATATAGTGTTACATTAAATGGAGAATTTATAGGATATTGTGAAGATAAGAGCAAGTTACAAAAGAAAATTAATGAATATATGAATAGTGGTGGGGAAAACAATTTAGCTTTTATAGAAATTGAAAACTTGCCTGAATATCAATTATGTTTATTAAAAAAAGGGATAACAACAAATGATGATGAAATTTTCCAAAAGGTTATAGAACAAGGAATAGACTATTACAGATATTATGCAATAATGGATAATGCAGAGGAAAAAGTGTATGTAAGTTCTATTGAAGATGCAGAAGAAATAATTAAACAATTAAAAGAAAAATGTAGCGATAATCAAGATTCCTTAACTTATATTGAGAAATATGAAACAGAACTTGAGGAATTTCAAACTATAGATAATGCAGTAGCAACATTATATAAAGAACCACAGGTTAAAAAGAATGTGGAGGTTGCGAAAAAAGTTGCAGTAAATGAAAGTTTTACTACATCAAGAAATATGTCTAATACAAAAGCTCCTTTAGGAATAGATTTGATAAAACCTATTTCAGGAACAATATCTTCAAGATTTGGTTCAAAAAGTTCTGTAAGAAGTGGAGCTCATACAGGTTTAGATATTGCAGCACCAAAAGGAACTCCGATAAAAGCAGCTGCTTCTGGTACAGTTATATTTGCTGGAAAGAAAGGTTCATATGGAAATTTAGTTGTAATATCACATGGAAATGGTATTCAAACATTTTATGGACATTGTAGTACTATAAATGTGACAAAAGGTGATTATGTATCACAAGGTGCAGTAGTAGCAAAAGTTGGATCAACAGGAAATTCAACAGGTAATCATTTACATTTAGAAATTAGAGTAAATGGGGTAGCTAGAAACCCACAAAATTATTTATATAAATAAGAAAGAAAAATAAAGAGGATATAATAAAATCAAAGATTTATATATTCTCTTTTTTCATTAATGTAAAAATCTTTCATATAAAAAAATGATGCTTTTTCAATAGCATCATTTTTTTTGGAAATGTTTAATACAATTATTTATAGCATTTTTTTTCATAACTGAAGTACCATACTCTAATAATTTAGTACGCATTAAACTTGGCATATGAATAAGTTCGGCAAATTCTGATATGTATGAGTAAAATTTAATAATAGAAATATTTGATTGAGAAATATTATTTAACATTAAATAATATTTAGAATTGTAACTATAAAGTGAACTTGTTCTTATAATAGATTTATATTGATTTAAATAGTTATCTGTTAGTGATAAACAAAATTCACAATATTCATCAAAGTTATTAAATTTAAAAATAATTAAATCATTATTTAAATTAATACTTTTTCTTTTTATTTTCATTTTCTTTTTTTTCTGCAAATCTTTATCGATTATTTCAGGATGAATACGAGTTATAGTTAGTATAAAATTACCATCTGATGTAGCAAATGCTTCAATCATTGTTTTATAATTTTTTGTAATAAATCCTACTTCTTTTTCGGCTTTTTTTAACATATCTACAAAAATAGATTGAGTTGATATGGAGTTAGACATAAAAGAATGAAAATCTATATTTTTTTCTTTTAAATCATTTATATCTAGTGTTATTCTTATTTTATCTTCATTAAGTTTCTCTATTTTCATTAAAACCTCCATTCTGGTAATTTACAACCAGCAAAAATATATACAATAATATTATACTACAAATATCAAACATATTAAATATATAAATTTTACCATGTAAGTATATTAATAGTATATTAATGTATTCGTAAAAATGTACTATATAATATAGCATAAAAAAATGTAAAAAAAAAGTATTATATTAAAAAATTATAACTTATATAAGAAAAAGTAATTTTACCATATATTTTATAAATGATATCATTATTATTAGAGTATGAATTTGATTGAATTGAGGTTTGAAAGTTTTTATATGGAGGTTTTTATGGAAAAATTTTTTGGAGAAAATAAAGAAGAAAATATTTATTTAGATAATGGAGCAAGTACATTAGCTCTATTGGAAGTGAAAGAAGAAGCTGATGAATTCCTAAAGAGTTATGGCTCAGTTCATAGAGGGAGTGGATATAATAGTCAAAAATCTACAAAGGCATATGAAAATTCAAGAGATAAAATATTAGATTATATAGATGGAGATAAAAATGAAGATGCAGTTATTTTTACTTCTAATACAACAGATGGAATTAATAAATTTGTATTGATGTCAAATTATAAAAAAGTATTAATTTCAGATATAGAGCATTCAAGTAATCGTTTACCTTGGGAAAAATCTTGTGAAGTGGTAGAGTTAAAAACAAAAAATTTTCAAGTAGATTTAAATGAATTAGAGGAAAAATTAAAGAATGATAGACAAATAGAATTAGTTGCATTAACTGCAGCAAGTAATATAACAGGGTTAGTTACAGATGTTAAAGAAGTGTATAAAATTTGTAAAAAATATGGTGTTGTATTTTTCTTAGATGCTTCACAATATGCGCCACATTTTAGACCATCATTAAAAAATTGTGATGTAATGGTATATTGTGGTCATAAAATGTATGCTCCTTTTGGTTCAGGAGTATTAGCAGGAAAGAAAGAATTATTTAGAACAGATAGACAAGCAGTTACTGGAGGAGGTAATGTTATATATGTAGGAAAACAGGGAATTGTATATAAGGATGTACCTTATATGCATGAAAGTGGAACTCCAAATGGTCTTGGATGTGTAACATTAGCAAAAGCGCATGAAATTTTATATACAAAGATAGGAGAGAAAAAACTAGAAGAGCATACAAACAAATTAGTAGATGCAATAGACGATATATGTGATAATCTCGAAAGTGCAGGATATAGAGTATATTTCGGAAGAAAAGTGAAAGGAGTAAAAAGAACACCAACATTAATAATATCAAATACAAAAATAAGTAATAAAGAAACGGTTAGGTTATTAAATGAAACAATAGGTAATTATAATAAAAATATATTTTGCAGAGAGGGAGCTTTTTGCGCATATAGGCTTATAGAAAAATTAGGAATTGTTTCTAGTAACCCTATAGTAGATAAAAATAATAGTAAAATAGAAATAACAAGTTTGAAAAATTTAGGCGGAAATAGATACATTGGAAGAGATGGAGATAGATTGTCACCAGAATATTCTTTAATAAGATTTTCAGCAGGATTAATTAATAATGTAGAAGATATAAGGTATTTAGAACAAAAATTAATTGCTATAAATAAGATGGTTGATGACAATGAATATACAATAAAAGTTAGGAGATAGTTAATTATGAAAAAAGAAAAATTTTTAGAATACTTTAAAAATGTACCTGTAAGTGTTAACAATTTATATGGGGATCCGTTTTTTCCATTACAAGAGGAAAATACATTTGAAAAGTTAGATTCTTTAAAAAGTACAGAACATAAGGGAATAGTTGCTATTATTACAAAATCTGAAATAACTGAAGAACAAGCTATTAGATTACAAAAATATGCTAAATATTTAAAATTAATTGTTTTGGTATCTATAAGTGGATTACCAAATAAAGTGATTAAGGGAAAACCATATGAATGTACATCAAATAATAGATATAATGGATTGAAAAATTGTAAAAAATATAATATACCTGCTCTAGCATATGTGAGACCTTTCATACCACCATATAATACATCAAGAGGATGCATAGAAAATATATTTAAATCTGTATCAGAAAGTGGTATAGATATAATGGTAGTTTCAGGACTTAGAGGAAATGATGAAATATTATTAAATAGTGGTATTTCAGAAGAAGAAAAAGAAAAATGGTCCTTTAGAGTGAAAATAATACCAACTGATGTGAGAAAATTATTAAATGAATTTAAAGAAAAGTATAATATAAAGTTATTTGAAAGGACTTCTTGTGGTGTTGCATATGCATTAGGAGAAGAATATTCATATAATCCATATCAAGCTAGTCCACAACTTGCAAAGTGTTATAATTGCTTATTAAAAAGTACATGTTTTGATAAAAAAGATAGTGAGATATTTAAACCAACTGAAGAAGACTTAGAATTAATAAATATGTTGGGGTATAGTGCTCATATAAATACATATGATACTGGTGAAGTATGTAAGGTAAATCCATTAAAAAGAACAGAATGTGAATCATGTTGTACATCATGTTACAAATTAAAAAGAAATTCAATAGAATTAGAAAATGTGGAAAGAGGGATTTCTTTAGGAGATACAAGTATGTTGAGACTTTTAACTAAAAAATTAGTATATGGTAAAGGAGTAAGAGAGGTTGGAGATAAAAATGTTGCATATCCAACAAGTGAAATATTAAAGGGATTGCCAATATATATGGTAAACTCATGGTGGGTTTATGCACGTTCAACAAGTTATTGTTATAATTGTTCTTATTGCATGATTGGAAAATATTATTCTGATTGTAAGAAGGAAGAAGAATTAGGTTCTAATCCATCTGAAGTGGCAGAAATAATTTGGAATAGATGTAATCAAAAACAAAGAAATGAGATGATGGTATGATAAATGCAAAAAGAGGTATTCCAACTTGTCCTGTTGGATGCATGTATTGCATGGCACAGAAAATAGATATTCGTCTAGATTATTGGAAAGATGTTTCAAGAATAGGCATGAATAAATCGTGTACTTTTTTTAATAGATTACCTCAAGATCCTCCTTTATCACAAATGAATTTACCATGGAACTTGTTAGAAGGTGAGTACTTAGGATTTCAAGGTATAACTGATTGCTTTTGGGATATCTTTAAAGAAGATTTAAAATATATTGTAGAAAAAGTAAAAAATAGTAATATAAGAAAATTATGTTTAATAAGTAAGATACCTATAGACGATGAACAAATAAATATATTATTACCAATTAAAGAAAAATTGATTATATGTTACAGCATTACAGGATTAAATGATTTAGAAAAAACAACATCAGAAGAAAGAATTGATTCATTAGTAAAAATAAGGAGTTTTGGTATAGATGCTTTTCCTGTTATACATCCATATATTCATGGATATTGCGATATTGAAAAAATAATGCGATTACTAAATAAGAATAATTTTAAAGATGTAAACTGGAAAGGCTTTAGATATAATCAAAATAATATGAAGGTTTTAGAAAAATATATTAAAAAGGATATACTAGAACAATATATTGGTAATGGAAAAGAGGAAGAAATATTAATTGGAGATGATTATTTAAATAGATTAGCAAATAAATATAAAATAAAATTCTGGGATTTAAAAGAATATTTGCATAAAGAAGACAAATATAATAAATTAATAGTTAATTGTGAACAACAAGAGTATATTAAGAAAATAAA
>CALXBW010000057.1 GCA_944386645.1 uncultured Clostridia bacterium
GGTTATGTAAATAAGTGGTCCAAATTTCAATTATAATACTGGTCCAAAATGGTCCATTTTTCATTTGAGAAATACAAGTTTTCATTTGCAGAACATTTGTGCATTTTTAGGACATTTTTTGAGAAGATTTTACCCAATTTTTACCCAATTCGTATAGTACGTTTGTTCTAGTATTCTAGGCTCTTGTAAAGGATAATTTTATTGATAGAAATTTTAATTTTTGGAGGATTTAGATTATGAATAATTTTAGAGAAGTTAATGATGATATTTTAAGAAATTGGTTAAGTTTTAGAGATGAAATGGTTTTAGGGATACTTACTAAAGAAGATAAAAAACACCTTGTTTATTTTGATGAAATTTGTGAAAATATTTTGAAGAATGTTCCTAAACAGAATAAAAATATGTAAAAAGTCAATTAGATAGACTTGATAAGAATTTTATGGATTATATTTGTTATTGGAATGAGAAGTATTATAGGAATGGTTTTGTGGATGGAGTTGAGTTGATTGGTGGTAGTTTTTGAGAATAAGTAATTATTAATACCGGAAGATTTTGATCTTTCTTCCGGTATTATTTTATTTCTTTTTGGTTTTAAAAATACTTTTTAAATCAATTAAAATAGGTACTACAAAATCCTCATTATTTTTATTAATCAGTTCTATTTTTTTATTACAAGTATTTATACAACTTTTTTGATTAATTATTACAAATAATATTTTTGGAGAATTAAATTCTGATTTATATTTATTTAATGTATTATTTATGTATTGCTTTATTTTTTCTTCATTACCAATATCATTATTTTCAATTAGTTTTGTTTCAATCACTATATCTTGTATAAAACCTTCAGAAATCAATTGAATGTCACTTCTTTTTTTGTCAAATCCTGTTGATTCATATGTTACTTTTGTATTAAACCCTTCTATTGTTAGAATTCTATTTAATTCATATCCAATTAAAAATTGAAATGTTTGTTCATTGAGCTTATTTAGTTCTCCATCTTTATTTCTAAACAATTCAAAAAAATTCATTCTTTTAATATCTTCAAAAATATTGTTTTCTAAGACTTCTTTTACTATTTCAAATAATTCATCATATGAATATATTTTTTTTATATTACTTCCCATAATTGTATTTAGTTCTATTATAGTTCTTCCTAATTGTTTTACATTTAATTTTTTCATTGTTGATATAGAATTACATATATTAAATAAATATCTATTATTGTTATTTTTCTCCAATTTAATAATTCTCTTTATAAGACTAGCAACTTCTGGTTTTTCAATATTATTTTTTATAAAACTAGTTACCATTTCTAGAATATATTTTACAAAATAAAAATAATCACCTTCATTATACTTTTTAAATGCAAATTCTGTTATGTCAATTATATAGCCTATATATTTTATATCTATTTTACTTAATGGACTAGTATAATATCCTGATGAATATTCAAAATTGTAATTTTTTTCAATGGACATGATATCTCCTGAGTATACTAAATTCTCTTTTATATAATTTATTCTATTGATAATTTCACTTTCTATATTCAATAGTATTAGTAAGTCTTGACAAGTTTTATTTTCTTTAAATTTTTTTATTTTATCAAGTTTATTTTTGTCAATAATATTAATATTTTCACATAATACACTTAATAATTGGTTAATTTCATATTCTTCAAATTCATATTTATCTATCCATTGAAAAATCAAATCATACAATTCATTTATATGACTATCTTTAATTTTTTCAATTATCGAATAAAAATAATATCTTATGTATCCTTCATTATTCTTTCTTTTTAGATAATCTATAAAAATCTTGTACTCTTTATCAGTATAATTAATACTTATCTCATTATTATAATCCCTTAGTAGTATTATATTTTTCTCATTGTAAATATTAATATCTATATCACCTTTCTTCAATATATATATAGCTTTAGAATAAAAAAGAACACCATAACTTAATTTATAATTTTTGTCTTTAGTATTATATTTAATCTGTAATTTTGAAATATCTAAATTATATATATATTCATTTATTTTGTTTATGATTTGCTTAAAAGTGTTTTTCATTATTGTATCTGAAATAATCATATTATACTTTTTATCATCTTTTACAAAATTATACATTTTATCTATAACATAAAATATATTTGAAGCTTCTAAAATTTTTTTCATACTATTTTCTATATCTACATAATCCCTATTTTTAAATTTTTCCATAGCAATGATATAATTTTTATATTGTTCTGGAAATAATCTTTTAATTTCATCCTCATATTTATTTTTTTCTATACTAGATATATCATTTTTCCAAACATAAAAAACAAGTTCTTTTTTTATTAAAGAGTTATATATTTCTTGAATTTGCGTACCATTTTCTAATAATTTTCTTATAATTAATTCACAAATATATTCAATTATATAATTTGATGGATTAATACTTTTTAAATCAACATCTTGTATGTATTTATATTTTATGCATAACTCTATTATTTTTTCGAATCCATCCCCCTGTCTCCTATCAAACATTATTTCTTCTCTAAGTTCCATATTACTTTTAGAATCTTCTTTTAAAAATCTTTTCACTATTTTTAAATATAAAACCTCAATAATCGTTTTTCTATCAAATTTATTCAAAATATCATTATTATTACTATTAATAAATCTTAAAAAGCTTGCAATAGTTTCATCAGAATCTAATTTATTCAATAATTTATTTATTCTAGTTACATTATAATTGTTTATTATAAATTCTTTTATTAAGGCGTCATCCATGAAAAAATAAACTTCTTCTTCAAATTTATCTTTATAATTTATAATATACCTATTAATAATATCGTCCAACCTTTGTAATTTATTTATTTGCGGACATTCATGTAATATTATTGAAAATAGCCTATTGTTTATTATCTCAGTATTTAATAAATTATCAATAGCCTGAATATCCATTATTTTTGAATAAATAGTTAAATATCTAACATTAAATCTTTTATCATTCATAATAACCTTTTCATTATTCACTAAAAATTGTTTTAAATAATCCAATTCTTTTTGTTCAGGAATATATTTTTCTAACATATTATCTATAATAGACAATATGTTATTTATATATATAACATTAAATTCATCAATTGAGCTTTTAAAATCAAATTCATTAAGTAGATTTATTAATATTTTTAATATGTCTTTGTAGTTTGCTGACACAATGTTGAAAATGCTATTATCTGCATAATTCAAATATTGGTATAGTTTTGTGTATTGAAAAATCAACTTATTGCATATTATTCTAATATATTCCTTATCATCAATTCCAAAATTAATATTAAATATTAAATTAATTAAATTGTCTTGTTTTTCTATATTATTATAAATATATTCTAATATTAACTTTCGATATATTTGGGATTCACACACTAAATATGTAATAGTATTAAACCAAAATGAATCTATTTCGTTTTCTTCATTAATAACCATCTTATATAAATGTTCATTCGATATATCATTTTCAATAATTTCTTTTGCAGCCAAAAATTCCATTAATTCCTTATTTTCAAATTGTAGTATCTTTCCATCATTTAATATTAATTGATTGTTAAAAAAACTTTCAATTATATTTTCATTTAAAATATAACTTTTTATATCTAGATAGTTAATTCTACTTAAAAATGTAATAAATTCCTCAATAGTTAAATTTGTTTTTCCAGCCATCATCATGACTAGTGCCGTAGACTGTAATATTTTTCTATGTATATGCTTTTCTATTTTTATATTAGCCCTACTATTTAATGTATCTAGATGATTTTCTATTATTAAATTTAATATATTATACTTATTAATCTTTTTTAAATTCTTAATTTGCTCAATATTATCGATTATATAAAGTAAAAATCTTGGAATCTTCAACAAATTCATAATATTATTTGTTTTCAAATCTTCTATATCTAATTCTTCTATTAATTGTTTTACTCTACATTCTTCAATAGGCATTATTTCATAAACATTATATATAACATTTAACATATTATTTTTTTGTAAAAAGTCTTTTCTGCTGGAAACAATAATTTTTTTATTTTTAATTGTAAAAATATAATTTAGAACACTATCTACTATGTTTATATTTATTTCATCTAGACCATCAAAAATAATAATTTCATGTTCATCCATAATTTCATTTTCTATTTCGTTTAGAGTATTATAGTTTTTTAACTCAATCAATTTTGCTCTTTTGTTTTCTTCTTTAAATTTATTATTAATTTGTTTTAATAAATATGTTTTACCTATCCCATTATTGCCGGTTATAATAGATATTCCTTTTCTTTTCTTTAACAAAGAAATAAAATCACTTTGATTTTTAATTGTATTTTCTTCTGCATATTCATATTTATTCTTATCACTATTAATAATTTGATAATTAATTCCATCCTCATATAATCTAATAATTTTTTGTTCAATATTTTCCATTATATTTTCCTCTTACTTACAATTATTTTTTATTCTTTCTAATTTTTCTCTATCTAAAAATAACATATTAATCATTTTTTTCACTACTTTTTCAAGTTCACAGCAAATATGTAGTATAACCCAATTTTTTCTACTATATTCTGAATAATCAAAATAGAAATTATCGTCCATTATTTCACAAGCAAATTCTTCAACCAATTTTTCAAATGCTATAAAATCTCCATGCGCAATTTTATTTCGCATTTTTCGTAACTTTTCAGGTATGATATCTTTTAATTCTTCTGAATACATATCATCTAAAAAAATAATTAATTTTTTATCTAATTCAATTTCTTTTTCTTTCTCTAAAAATAATTGGCATAATGAATATAATTTTAAGAAATGATATTCATTATAATCATTGTCTTTAAAAAAAGCATTTATTAGATAATCTAATTGTAGATAATCATTTTTACTAATTAAAAAATCATCGAATTTCTTTCCCCATTCTTTTAATACTTCTATAAATTTATCTATTTCAGATGTATATTGTAAAAAACCATAAGGATTGTTAAAATCGTGATTAGAAGAATATATATAATGTGGCACATTACCATTTTCATTTATACTACATATAAAATTTATAATTTTTTCCGCATAATCATTTTCACACATTCTACCATCAAAACAATTTGTTTCCCATCCTCCCAATGGCATATCATCATAATTATAATCTAAATATATACAAATCATATTATTAACAATTTCATGAATCTTCATATAATTATTTATTTTTTTATCTTTTGCTGGAAAACATACAGCTGAATAAATTTTTTCTATTTCAAAAGGTGACTTTAATTTATATCTCTTAGAACTCTCATCAATTCTTTTTTTAGCTAACATCATTTCTTCATATAACATATCGTTCCAATTATTATGTTCTTCTTCAGGAAGATTTGCTATATATAACCCTAGTTTTTTTGATATACATATAGGATTCTTTATTTTTCCATAAATATTTAATACAACCATTACAACTCCTTATATTTTTAAGCTATTTTAACACTCCTTTTTATTATCAAAAAAGCAAAATAATCTTGTAATTATTAATTACTCTCATACTTTGCTTTTCTTCTGTAAACTTATTCTAAATATTCTTTTAATCCGTCAATTATTTGGTACACTTTAGTCATTGGATTTCTTCTTGATGCTTGTCCATCTTTATTTAATTCTTCCATATATTCGCAATTCTTTATTGCTGTATATAGCCTTTCTTCACTTGTAACTTTTTCAAAAATGTTTGTATCGTTTTTAGTATACTCCCCTAAACCTTTTTTCTGAA
>CALXBW010000058.1 GCA_944386645.1 uncultured Clostridia bacterium
CTTCTCAGTAGATTATAAAAATTTACACACTGTCCTTGACAAGATCACTTTTTATGTAAAATAAAAAGTACCCCGCTAGGGAATGTATTTTCACACTTCGCGTGCAAATTCATTCCCTCTTTCTCTAATTTTCAATTTTATCTATAAACTCTATCTTTTTTGCTTGTCTTAGTTCTCACTACCAGAGTACAGCGCTACACATAAAAGCCGACTCTAAACCCGTAAGTTGTAGTTCGTATGGCTCTCATCATTGTAGGCACGAACAGCTGCTGGAGCGCCGGCTCCATAGTTGCTGTAAGCACCTCCTCTATACGCAAGAACAGTACCTGTAGAATACTTCTCTTGTGTCCACTCCCATACATTTCCCGCTAAATCATATATATTATTTACCTTCCAATATTCATTTGTTCCTCCTACTTTTGCTGAACTTCCTGAATTAGCTGCTGCTCCTCCTGTTGAATTACTATAATTACCCCAACTTCTACTATCACTTTGAACATCATCTTCTGTTATTATTTTTGTTTCACCTGATTCTGATCCAATTATTGCCTGACTATCTAATGCCCACTGCAACACACTATCCCACTCTACTCCATATACTAAATGACTATTTAAACTTTCCTTCATATTACTTGATGCTGTTATTGATGTAGTTTGTGATACACTTACCCATGGATTCTGTCCTCTCTTACTCTGCGCTGTTACACTATCCTTTTTACTTGCCTCATACCTTCCTATATAAAATCCTTTATTTAAACTAACACTATCTACCATACTTGTATACTCTGATGATGCTGTCTCTTCCCAAAATTTATTTGATGTTGCTACATCTGCTAATGAATCCATATTCCATCCATTTCTTACAAACTTACTACTATCCACTATTGGTACCCACACATACTCATTAAAATCTGGCACTGTTCCAGATGTTTGCCCATTATCATATGTTATTTTATTATCTACTACAACTATTCCTTTATTTATATCTTCTTTTGTTATACTATTCCAATCTTCTTTTGGCATTATTTCCTTAACAGCTCCATTTTCTCCTGGCAATGAATCTGTTCTCCCTGTTTGCAATATCACTGGCGCAAATCCCTTTGGAATCACTATTTGCACATTTGGATCATCTGTTGTAATTGTTGTATTCTCTGTAGCTAATCCATTACTATCTACTGCTGGCTCATCTGTATCACCTGGCTCCTCTGGTATATCTGTACCTCCTCCAGTACCTCCTCCTATTTCACTTTTTATATATTCATCTATCTGGTCTAATATATTCTGCTCTTTTTCACTTGCATTTTTATACTCATTTACTGCCTGCTGTGCTTTATCTAATATCCCTCCATTAAACACAAAACTTAAACTTACTCCCGCTAATATCAACAACACTATTATTGTGATTATTAATGCCACTAGCGTTATACCTCTATTTGTAAATATTTCTTTTTCTCTTTCCTTCACTTTTTTTCTCTCCCCTCTTTCGTTTTTTCTTATTTTTTCTTTCTTTTGCTTTTTTATGCTTATTTAATTACATTTATTATTGCTAAAATATACTTACTAAGCAAAATTTACATCGCTTCTTTTCTAGAAATATTTACTTGAAAATAGTTCTTTTACTTAGCTTTCTACTTTATCAACACCTCTTTATTATACTTTTTTACTCTTACTATGTAAATATATAAACCAAAGAAATGTAATTATTTTTCAAAAAAAATCAAAAAGTAATATATTTTTATGCAGTAACAATTCGGGGGGACCAGCAAACTTACAGTCTGTTTTATATATTTTTATATTAACTATTTTACAGACTGTGCGATGCTGGGAGTTACAAATAAAAATTATATTACTTTTTGATTAGCATATATATCAAATATTTCTTTTTCAGTTCATCATATATTTCCTTATTTTATGTTTTTTAATATTTATTTTGAGAAAATTCTTCGAAGTGCGGGAGAACATTGTTCTCCCCTACAATTATTATTTTTTTATAAAGCAATAATTTCTTTAAATAAAAAAACTTATATTTTCATAGTCACAACTTTATTTTCTTTTAATGTATTTACTACATCTATAATTCTTTGATTTTCAGAACCTCTAAACTTTAAAGTTGGATTTTTCTTTTGTTCTACAAATCTTCCATCTACCAAAACATTTATTTGTTTTAGACATTCATCTGTTACACTATCATTTCTATTTTCCAATTGTTCTATTGTATAACCTGTATAACACCATACATTAAAATTTGGCTTTTCTTTTTTTACTTCTTTTATAAAATCTAACACTTCTGCTATATTTTGAGGGCAAAGTGGCTCACCTCCACTTATTGTTACCCCTTTTAAAATAGAATTTGCTTTAATTCTTTCTATTATTTCCTTTTTATTAAATTTTTCTCCATATTTATAATCTTGAGCTGCCTTATTATGACACCCAGGGCAATTGTGCGGACATCCACTTACAAATAATACTGCTCTCCATCCCAATCCATTTGAAATACTTTCATCATAAAATCCTGCCATATTCATATTTATTACCTCTCTTTTTTAACAATATGTGTTATATCTTGTATTTGCATTCCAATCTTCTATATAATTAACAATGTGTTGTTCTATCATGTAATTCAGCTAACTTAGCATTATTCCAACGATTTGTAGCTCCTACTAAATATCCTGTTATTCTTTGAATTGTATCTATATTAGTACTTCCACACATTGGACATTTTTCTAAATTTGCATCAGCATTTTCAAATCCACAATCCATGCATCTTGATCTTGTATGATTAACACTTCCATATCCCATGTTATATTTATCCATTAAATCTACAACAGCTTCTACAGTTTCTGGGTTATGTGTTGCATCTCCATCTAATTCAATGTAGAATATATGTCCTCCTCCAGTTAATGCGTGATATGGAGCTTCTATTTTAGCTTTTTGTTCAGCTGTACACTTAAACCATACAGGAACATGATTACTATTTGTATAATATTCTCTATCTGTAATTCCATTTAATACTCCAAATTGTTTTTTATCTATTTTAGTAAATCTTCCTGATAATCCTTCTGCTGGTGTTGCTAAAACTGAATAATTTAAATCATATTTGTCTGAATATTTATCACATGCTTTATCAAACTCTTTTATTATTTCTAATCCCAACTCTTGTGACTTTTCTGATTCTGCATGGTGTTGACCTGTTAATGCTGTTAAACATTCTGCAAGTCCTATAAAACCAATTCCTAAAGTTCCATGTTTAATTACACTTTCCACAGTATCATTTGGTGATAGTTTTTCACTATCTTGCCATAATCCTGCTGTCATTAATAGTGGAAATTGTTTTGCAATTGCAGTACATTGGAATTTATATCTATCATATAATTGTACAGCAACAACATCTAAATACTTGTCCAATTTATTCATAAAAATATCTTTAACAATTTTATTATATTCTGGAGTCATATATTTTTGGCTTCCTGAACCGATTTCAAATTTTAATCCTGTTTTTTCTTGTGCTTCCATTGCTGCTTCTATTGCTAATCTTACTAAATTTATAGTTGTAAAAGATAAATTTCCTCTTCCTACTGAAGTATCTTCTCCATGTCTATTTTTAAATACTCTTGTTCTACAACCCATTGTTGCAACTTCGTAATAGTATCTATTTGGATCATCTGCTCTCCATTTTTCATGTCTATTAAATGTTGCATCTAGATTTAAGAAATTAGGGAAAAATCTTTTTGCAGATACTTCACATGCCAATTTATATAAATCATAATTTGGATCTTCTGGTAAATAATTTACTCCACTCTTCTTCTTCCAAATTTGTATTGGGAATATAGGTGTTTCATTATTTCCAACTCCTCTTTTTGTTGAAAGTAATGTCTCTCTTATTATACATCTACCTTCTGGTGATGTATCTGTTCCATAATTTATAGAACTAAATACAACTTGATTTCCACCTCTTGAATGGATTGTATTCATATTATGTATAAATGCTTCCATTGCTTGATGAACTCTGTTTACAGTTTCATTAATAGCTTTTTGCAAATATCTTTCTTTTCCAGTTAAACCATCTAAATCCTTTTTTAAATAATCTTTTATTTGATATTCATATAAATCAGATAAATCTTCATCTGTTAAATCTTCTATTTTCTTTACTTCTTCTATATATGTTTTTCTTACAAATGGAGCTAGATAAAAGTCAAATGCTGGTATAGCTTGTCCCCCATGCATTTCATTTTGAACATTTTCTAATGACATACATGCAAGTATACTTGCTGTTTCAATTCTTTTTGCTGGTCTTGATGCTCCATGTCCTGCTCTGAATCCATTTTTTAATATTTTGTCCAATGGATGTTGTAGACATGTTAAACTCTTTGTTGGATAATAATCTTTATCATGAATATGTATATATCCATTTTTATGTGCTTCTCTTGCTTCTGGAGAAAGTAAAAAATCATCAACAAATGGCTTTGTTGTTTCACTTGCAAATTTCATCATCATACCTGCTGGTGTATCTGCATTCATATTTGCATTTTCTCTTGTTATATCGTTTGCTTTTGCTTCAATTATTTCTAAAAATATTTCTTTTGTTTTAGATTTTCTAGCAACATCTCTATTATATCTATATGTAATATAACTTCTAGCAACATCTTTTCTTGAAGAAGCCATTAATTTATTTTCAACTAAATCTTGTATTTCATAAACACTTATTTGTTTTTTATTACTCATTGATTTTTCTATACTATCAGCAATAGAATTTGCTAATTTTAAATCTACTCCTCCTTCAGTTTGTGCCATTGCTAAAGTAATAGCCCTTATAATTCTTTCAGAATTAAAATCATCTAATCTTCCGTCTCTTTTTATAACTTGCATTATTATGACCTCCATTTTTTATTATTAATTTTACCTAGGTTTCTAACTTCGATTTTTATTTTATATTCATCAAAAAGTAATGTCAAATTAAATTCTTTATGTAACTTTAGTTAATTTTTTCAGTATTAGTAGTGGTTTTAAAGTTTATGTTTTTTCAGAATACAATATATTCCAGAAAAAATTTTTTATAAAAAATAAATCGCCCTTCTTTCTAAGAATTGCGATTTATTACATTTTTGTTACAAAGCTTTTTTGTTTATTTTTGGGCTAAATTTCTAATTTTATCTCATTTATTCTATTATTATCCTCTAATTTGATTTTTGGTGGTTTTTCGTTATTGTTCGAAAATACATTTTTTGCCATACTGTTATTTTTGATTTTTATTATATATATGCTATTTTTATATTTATATCTTATCTTGTATTCTTTCCATGATTCAGGAACTCTTGGATTTATTATTAAATATCCATTCTCTATTTTAAATCCTAATATCTCTTCTATTCCTACTTTTATAAACCAACTACTTGAACCTGTGTACCATGTCCAACCACCTCTTCCTGCTAGATTACTTACTCCATACATATCCGCAGCAATAACATATGGTTCAACTTTGTATTTTTTTATTGCATCTTTTGTTCTTGAATGTTCTATAGGATTTATATAATTAAAATATTCTATAGCTCTATCATTAAAACCTAATATGCAATTAGCCCATACACTCCATATAGCACCATGTGTGTATTGCAGTTGTGGACATTTTTTCTATCCTACTTTTTTCTCATAACTTTTTCTAGCACATATAAAATTT
>CALXBW010000059.1 GCA_944386645.1 uncultured Clostridia bacterium
TATATCATTAATAATAGCATACAAATTAGCTCCAAAAACATTTAAATTAAGAGTGTAATAAGAAAAGTGGATATAACGAAATTAAAGAAATTTACTATACAATAAAAATATGATAGAAGTTATTCAATTCTTCTATCATATTTTTTATGATTTCACTAAAACTTAAGTAAATTAAAAATATAGTATATATATTTAATTATTTGTGACAAAATTGTAAGTTTTAAGATATAAAGAATATGGTATAATATAAAAGGTGGTAAATGTGTTTAAAATATTAATAGTTGAAGATGATGAGAAACTAAGAAATGAATTAAAAAAATTTCTAGAAAGAAATGGATATAGAGTTGCTATAATAGAAAACTTTGAAAATGCATTGCAAGATATAATAGAAGAAAATGCAGATTTAGTATTATTAGATATAAATTTGCCATATGTTGATGGCGAATACTTATGTAAAGAAATAAGAAAAATATCCAATGTGCCAATAATAATGGTAACAAGTAGAGATAATGAAATAGATGAACTGCTAAGTTTAAATTATGGAGCAGATCAATATGTAACAAAACCATATAATATACAAATATTATTAGCTAAAATATCAGGATTATTAAAAAGAGCGACTAATACAGATACTAATCAGAATAAAATTAATTGTGGGAATTTCATACTAAATATTTCTAAAAGTATTATAGAAAAAGAAGACAAACAGATAGAACTTACAAAAAATGAGCTAAAAATATTACACTATTTAGTACAAAAGAGAGGTCAAATTGTATCAAGAGATGAAATAATAAATTACTTATGGGATAGTGAAAGTTTTATTGATGATAATACACTTACTGTTAATATGGGAAGGTTAAGGACAAAGCTAGAAGAAATAAATTTAAAAGATATAATAGAAACAAAAAGGGGACAGGGGTACATATTAAAATGAAATTTAAAGATTATTTAAAAGATAAGATAATATATGTATTTTTAATTTTATTTTTTATAATAAGTATAGAAATATTACTTATACCATTTGATAATATAATACCTATAAGAATGTATGTTGCAATAGCACCAATTATATTATATTTAATTCCATTTTTTTTAGAATATTATAGCAAAAAAAAATATTATAGTTTTATTATAGATAATATACAAGAACTAGATGAAAAATATTTGATTTCCGAAATAATAAATGAACCTAATTTTAGTGAGGGTAAATTTTTAAAAACTGTATTACAAGATACAGGAAAATCAATGACTGAAAATGTTAACAAATATAAATTTATGCAACAAGAGTATAAAGAATATATAGAAATGTGGATACATGAAATAAAGATTCCAATAGCAGCAAGTAAAATGGTAATAGAAAATAATAAATCAAAAGAATTAGAAAGCATAAATGAAGAATTAGATAAAATTGAGAATTATATAGAGCAAGCATTATATTATGCTAGAAGCAATACAGTAGAAAAGGACTACTATATAAGGAGAACTTTATTAAAAGATATAGTAAATGCATCTATCATAAGAAATAAAGAAATGTTAATACAAAATAAAGTAAATATAAATTTACATGATTTAGAAAAAGAAGTATATACAGATAGTAAATGGTGTATATTTATTTTAAATCAAATAATACAAAATGCTATAAAATATAGCAAAAAAGATAACAAAAAAATAGAAATATATTCTACAGAGAAAAAAGAAAAGGTAGTTTTATATATTAAAGATAATGGAATAGGAATAAAAAAAGGAGAAATTACAAAAGTTTTTGAAAAAGGCTTTACAGGAGAAAATGGGAGAATAAAAGGAAAGAAATCTACAGGTATAGGTTTATATTTGTGCAAAAAATTATGTACTAAGCTTGGATTAAATTTGGAATTGAATTCAGAAAGAAATGTAGGAACAGAAGTAAGAATTATATTTCCTAGAAATAGTTTTATTAACTTTTAAGAAACTTACAAAATTGTAAGTTTTTTTTTATGAAGATAAATGGTAATAATATAATAAATAAATTAAAATTGTATTAACAAGTAAAGGAAAGGAGTATAGAAAATGGAAAAAATATTAGAGGTAAGAAATATAGAAAAATACTATGGAAATAAATCGAATTTAACAAAAGCAATTGACAATATAAGTTTTGATATTGAAAAAGGAGAGTTTGTAGGGATAATGGGGGCATCTGGTTCTGGAAAAACTACTCTTTTAAATTGTATATCTACAATAGACAGAGTAACAGCTGGAAAAATAATTATAAATGGAAATGATATAACAAAATTAAGGGGTAATAATTTAAATAAGTTTAGAAGAGAAGAATTAGGATTTATATTTCAAGATTTCAATTTATTAGATACATTAACAGCATATGAAAACATAGCTCTAGCATTAACAATACAAAAATTGAATCATAAAGATATAGATGCTAAAGTAAAAGATATAGCAAAAAAATTAGGGATAACAGATATTTTAAATAAATATCCATATCAAGTATCTGGAGGACAAAAACAAAGAGTAGCATCAGCAAGAGCAATTATTACAAACCCTAAATTGATACTTGCAGATGAGCCAACAGGAGCATTAGATTCCAAATCAGCAAGACAATTGCTAGAAAGTTTTGAAACACTAAATAAAAACTTAAAAGCAACAATATTGATGGTTACACACGATTCTTTTACTGCAAGTTATGCAAATAGAATTTTGTTTATAAAGGATGGAAAAATATTTAATGAATTGGTGAAGGGTGAAGATACTAGAAAACAATTTTTTGAAAAAATAATCGAAATTCAAACTTTGCTAGGGGGTGAGTTAGGAGATGTTATTTAAATTATCTTTAAAAAATATAAAGAAAAGTTTTAAAGATTACGCAATATATTTTCTAACTTTAGTACTTGGAGTGGCAATTTTTTATATGTTTAATTCATTAGACAGCCAAGAAGCAATGTTACAAGTTTCAAGTTCAACAAGAACCTTGATACAATTAATGATAAGTATGCTTAACTGGATTTCTGTATTTATTGCTATCGTATTAGGATTATTGATTGTATATGCAAATAACTTTTTAATAAATAGGAGAAAAAAAGAATTTGGAATATATATGACTTTAGGAATGGGAAAAAGACAGATTTCGAAAATTCTATTACTGGAGACTATATTTGTAGGAATAATATCACTAGCAGTGGGGTTAATTTTAGGAATATTTGCATCACAGTTTATGTCAGTTTTGGTTGCAAAATTGTTTGAAGCAGATATGACAGAATTTACTTTTGTATTTTCTGAAGCGGCTTTTTGGAAAACTTGTTTATATTTTGCAGTTATGTATATAGCAGTTATGATTTTTAATACTTTTACAATTTCAAGATATAAATTAATAGATTTATTAACTGCTATAAAAAAGAATGAAAAGATAAGAATGAAAAATCCAGTAATATGTGTAATTGTATTTCTTATTGCAGTAGTAATGTTAATATATGCATATTATAAAGTAACTGTTGGAGCAAATACATTAACTACAGCAGATAAGTTAATCCCAATCATATTAATAGGTATTGTTGCAACTGTATTAATATTTTGGTCATTATCTGGATTTATCTTGAAAATAGTTCAAACAAACAAGAAATTATATTTAAAAGATACAAACATGTTTATTCTAAGACAATTACACAATAAAATAAATACTACAGTAGCAAGTATGTCAGTAATATGCTTAATGTTATTTATGACAATAACAATATTGTCATCATCACTTTCTTTAAGAAATACAATGCAAAGAGATTTATTGGAAATGACTCCAGTAGATATAAATTTGTATAAAACTTCTAATTTACCAGATAATGGAGAATATACAAATGTTCAAATAGAAGATTCTAAAAAAACTGTTCAAGAAACATTAATTGAAAATGGTTTTGATATAAATAATTTTAAAGATACTGTTGAAATACCAATATATGCTACAAATGAATTATGTTGGAAAGATACACTAGCTTCTGTATATGATGAAGTAAAATTACAATTTCCAATGCTACAATATGATACAGCTGAAACAATAGTAAAGATATCTGATTACAATAAAATTGCAAAAATATATGGACAGTCACAGTATGAATTAAATGACAATGAATATATAATGTTATGTGATTTTGATAGTATGAAAACATTAAGGGATAGAGCAATAAAAAATGATGGAACAATAACAATAAATGGTAAAGAATATATATCTAAATATGATGAATGCAAATCAGGTTATATTATGATGTCAACAAGTCATATTAATACAGGAATATTATTAGTTCCGGATAGTTGTGATTTAACAGATGATATGAAAGAACAGTCATTTTTAGCTGCAAATTATAATGCAACAACTGATGAGGAGAAAAATAACATAGAGAGTATATTTGTAAATAAAGATTTGGATTTATTGAGTACATTAGAAGAAAAAGGAATAGAGTTAGATGGAGTAACAAAAATAAGTATAATAGAGTCTAGTGTTGGTATTGCGACAATAGTTGTATTTATTGCAATATATTTAGGAATTATATTCTTAATTGCAAGTTCTGCTATATTAGCTTTAAAACAATTAACTGAAAGTTCAGATAATAAACAAAGATATACGATTTTAAGAAAAATAGGTGTAGATGAAAAAATGATTAATAAATCTTTATTTATGCAAATTGGTTTATTTTTCCTAATGCCACTTATTTTAGCAATTATACATTCTATATTTGGAATACAGTTTGCTATTATACTGATGTCAGGATTAGCAAGTAAAGAAGAGTTACTACCTTCAATCATTGTAACGATAATAATTATAGGAGTTGTATATGGTTTATATTTTATGGCTACATATCTAGGTAGTAAAAATATCATAAAAGAGGAGAGATAATATGAATGTTAATTGGGAGGTAGCAATATTATCAATTAAAGAATTTTGGTTACCAATTTTATGGTGGGTAGTATTTGTTTTATTTATTGTTTTAATTATAGTGTTATATAAAAATTATAAAAAAGATAAAGGTTAGGAAAATTATATTAAAAGAGAGGTGTTAAAAAATAAAGATATGTATAAAAGTGTTATTTATATTGTTATTAATATTAACAAGTATAGCCTTAATGGAAATAGGAAAGGAATATAATACAAATAAAGATATTATATCAGTTGAAAGTAATAATATTCGAAATACTATTATAGAAATATAAGAAAAGTGGATATAACCAAATCAAAGATTTCTATATCCACATTCGTGCAAAATTGCTCCGCAATTTTTGCACG
>CALXBW010000060.1 GCA_944386645.1 uncultured Clostridia bacterium
ATCACAATTATCATGCAAGTGGCTTAAAATAGGTAGTTCCAGTAAAGTTTGTATATTTAATGTATATTGTCACTTGCATGAGTATTTTTAAGAACATTTTTGTGATAGTAAATTATTTGTAGAACTAAATGTTAAAAATTGGTAGTTATTTTCAAAATATTTTTCGTTTATTAGAGATATCATTTTATTATAATCTATTAGTTCTTCTAATCTATTTATTTCTATTTGTAAGTCATCAATGTTTTTATGTACGTAAGTTTTATCAATAAGTACTTTGGGAGAATGTCCCATAATTAATTGAGTACATAGCTTATCTGCTTTACATTTTGACATTAAAGTTGCAAATGTATGTCTTCCATCGTGAGGCATGTGTGACATTTCCAATTGTTCCATAATTCTATGAAATTTATCACGATTATAATTACTATATTTCATATTATATCCTTCAGTATTTCTAATTAAAAATTCAGAATTATTTGCAACTGCTTCTGCATAATATTTTTCAAAAAAAAGTTTAACAAATTTAGAAATGGGAACTTTTCTGTTTTTGCTACTGGCATTTTTTATACCACATATAAAATAATTATCTTTTAAAAATACATTTTTAGTTTTTAAAAGAAGCAGTTCGCTAGGTCTAACTCCTGTAAAAATCATCATTAATATAGTATCAGTATATCTATATATATGTAGGGACTTATATAGTGTTTCAATTTCATCAAGAGAGAATGGAAGTCGTATTAAAGATTTATCAGGTTTTTCTCCTAAATCAAGATAACTACTATAGTTTTTACTTACAATATCATTTTCAATTCCATATTCAAATAATTGACTAGTAAGCATTTTAATTTTTTCGCGTCCACTATAAGTTTTATTTGATTTATTTATTAAATCTTGTATATGAAATTTTCTAATTGAAACAAATGGAATATCATGTAATTCTTTACAACTTTGGTATGCATTTTTATATCCTAAAATCATTGAATTACTTATTTTTAAAAACTTAGTAGCTGACCATTTTTTATATATATCAGCAAAAGTTATTGTTTTAGAATCTATATCATAAGGGTTAGCATTATAATCATTTAAAACTTGCATTGCTTCTTTATAATTACTATATGTACCTAAATTCTTATAGATTTGTTTTCCTTCGTCTGTCCAGCCTGTTGTTATTCTGGCAACATATGGTTTTCTTCTTTTTCCATTTAATTTAAAAACACATCCAAATCCATTGGGATTTCTCATTATTATCTTCCTCCTATTTTACAACAATGAAGGTTAGTGATATAAAAGACGGTTGGTAAAATGTGTTAAATATGATATAATAGAAGGAGGTTGATATTATGTCAAATTTTGAAAAATTGTTTGAATATTTTAAGGATAATGAAATAGATCCATTAGCAGTATTAACTCTTGTAAAAGTTTTACTAGAAGAGATGGATGAAAAAGATTTATAACTTAGGAAACTTTTGTAAAATATCCTTAAAATGAGACAGAATTTCTTGAAAGTTAACAAGTTCTTCATCCGAAAGATCTTGTTGACTCTTTTTTGTTTGACCATCATGATTTGAATAAAAATCTTCTATTATTAGTTCAATTTTCCTTAATGTCTTTGAATATCTTTCTTCATTTCTTATATTTGTACGACAACGTAAATAATCAATACTACAATTAAAGTAATCACAAATCTTTTCTTCAAGATCTACAGGAAGTCTTTTTAATTTACAAGTTTCATAATTACTTATTAATTGTTGTGAACAACCAATAGCTTTAGCAAGCTGTTCTTGATATAAATTATTGTTGTTTCGTAATTCACTTAAGCGGTTTTTCATATAAAAAATCAACTCCTTTATAGTAAGTATTATACATTCAAAAATGATATAAGTCAACAATATACAACAAAAATAAATATAATAGTTGACATAATGATTAAAATGATATATAATATATCGCGTACAAAGAAAAAATGTATAAAATCAACTCTTTAAATAAATTGAAAGGAGGAAAGTAATATGGAACAAATAGAAAAAACAATTATATTAAAACAGAATGTATATAAAACCGTATCTATAAAAGAAGCTGCAAAAATAATGGGAAAATCAGAACAATTTATTAGAGTAGGATTAAGAAATAAAAGACTTCCATTTGGTCTTGCAGTAAAATTAAGTTCACAATGGACTTATTATATATCTCCTAAATTATTTTATGAATATGTAGGAGAGTGTTATAATATAGATGAAACAAAAGTAAACTAAAGCTATAAATAGCAATCAAAACGCAATAAACAATGCTTGAACATTACTAAAATAAACGATTCACAACTGTTATAAAATATAAAAAAATAGCATATAATAATTTATATTATATGTGTAATGGGAGTGAATGGTAATGGATATATTAGATACTCTATGGGGGAGAGATAAATTAATACAGAAAACTGTGAAAATTGAAGATAGTTTATATGAAGAATTAGTTAAATTATCAGAAAATATGCTTGATGCATCTGTCAGTAAAATAATAAATGCTTGCATATATGAATTTGCACAGAAAGATAGGTTAACAATGCACCAATTAGGCGATTTAACTAAACATTCTGTTATATTCAGAAAAAGTGCAGTTAAAAAATTATCAGATATGAAAGCTAAATTTAATATTCCTCAATATGTCATATTAAATCTTGCTATAAGAAGTGGGATTGAAAAAATAAAAAAAAGTAATAAATAAGATTGTTTATAATTGATTGTTAAAAATAAGACTTTAGTTTAATCTAGGGTCTTATTTTTTACTAGGAGGGAATAATATTGGATATAATTAAAAAAATTTTAGGTGATGGAAAATATGAAGTAGAATTAAAAGAGAAGTTTAAATATAACAATCAAAAAAATTACTTAAAAACAGTTAGTTCTTTTGCTAATGGAAATTGTACTGGCTATATTATTTTTGGCATAAAACCTATAAGTAAAGAAATAATAGGAATAAATAATGTAAAAAAAACATATGAAGCAATTTTCGACAAAATCAATACAGAAATACAACCTAGATTAGTTCCTGTAGTAGAAATTATAAATATTGAAGGAAAAAATGTTATATCATTAAAAATAGTACCAGGACAAAACAAACCATATTATTATATAAATAGTGAAAATGCTGTAGCATATATAAGAAAAGATGGCATAGATGTGGAAGCCAATGAATTGGAAGTTTCTAAATTAATTTTAAAAAGAAAAAATAACTAATAAATTTAGAAATGATATAATAAAAATTTCTTTAGAACGAAATAATTCATAAAAAAATAAAATTATTACGATACATCGTAATAACTTCACAAAAAATTTTTTATTTGATATAATTAACCTCGAGGTGAAATAATTGTTAAAGAGAGAAAAATATTTAATCAAAATTAGAGATTTTTATAATGAAACAAGTTTAATAAAGATAATTTATGGATTAAGGAGAGCTGGAAAATCTGTTATTTTAATGCAAATAATAAATGAAATACAAAATAATGGTATAGACGATGAACATATTATTTATATAAATTTTGAATCATTAGATTATAGTTTTATAAAAAATGCACAGGATTTAAATGATTATATAAAATCTCAAATTAAAGATAAAAAAATATATTATATTTTTTTAGACGAAGTTCAAAAAGTTCAAGATTTTGAAAGAGGAATAAATTCTATTAGAATAACAAATCAGTGTAGTATATTTATTACAGGTTCAAATAGTAAAATGACATTTATGGAATTATCTACAGATATAACAGGAAGATATGTAAGTTTTAGAGTAAATCCTTTGACATTTAAAGAATCTGTAGAGATAACGGCAACAAAAAGAGAAAATTACAAAGATTTATTATATGATATATTTGAATGGGGTAGTTTACCACAAAGATTTTCATTTAAAGAAAATACAACAAAATTAAATTATATATCAGATGTATATGATTCGATATTATTAAAAGATGTTGTCGAAAGACTAGGAGTTAAAGACATTACACTTTTTAATAAAATTTTGCAATATATTTTGGAAATAGAAGGAAGAGAGTTTTCAGCTACCAATGTTTTAAATTATCTAAAAAATGAATATAGAGATGTGTCTAGAGAAACATTGTATAACTATATAGATGCACTTTGTTCAACCTTTATTATGAATAAAGTATATAGATATGACATAAATGGAAAAGGAGTATTAAAAACATTAAATAAATATTATGCATCAGATTTAGGTGTTAAAAAAATTAAAACTAATAGTAAAGAAATGAACTATTCAATATGTTTAGAAAATTTAGTATATAATGAATTAATAAGTAAGGGATATGATGTTTATATAGGAAAAACTAAAAGTGGTGAAGTAGATTTTGTTGTTCAAAAAAATAATGCAATAAAATATATTCAAGTGTGTTTATATTTATCAAGTGAGAACACTATAGAAAGAGAATTTGGTGCGTATAAAGGAATTATGGATAATTATGAAAAATATGTAATATCATTAGATGAAAATGATTTATCAAGGAATGGAATAAAACATATTAATGCATTTGATTTTTTTATGAATGATAATTTCTAAAATAGCTTAAAAAATTAAATGAAAGAACCAAAAAAGATTAGAAGATATTCTAATCTTTTTCAATATAATAAAATTGTATATTGTAAATCTTATAAAATAGAATAAAAACAATGATTAGTTATTGATTTAATAAAAGATTATTGTTATAATAATATCAAATTATACTAAAGAGAAAGAGGTGTTATTTAATGTTAAAAGTAAGTAAATACAGAAATTAATAATAAAAGATATCTATAAATATTTTATTATAAATAGTAAAATATTGGTTATTGATATTCTTTTTTTATTGTATATTTTATGTATATTGCTTGTATATTATATGATTTAAAATTGATAAAAAATGGAATGAAATGGACAATAGTATTACTTGCACTAATAAGTGGTAAATTGTAATATTTTACAATTTTAAAAATAATTAATATAATAAAAATATGAGAAAATCAATTTTTTTGATAAATGTAAGTCAAATAAATATAAATAAAAGGAGTTGAAAATATGAAAAACAATATACAAAATAAAGGTATAACTTTAGTTGCATTAGTTATCACAATTATAATTTTGCTGATATTAGCAGGAGTAAGTTTAAGTTTTGTATTCAATGGAGGAATACTTGATAAATC
>CALXBW010000061.1 GCA_944386645.1 uncultured Clostridia bacterium
TTCCATCTATTACCCATGAATATCCTGCTATTCCTGTTGTTATTGTTGTTGTTACTGTGTTTGATATTACTTTTCTAGTTGTTACATCATTTAATCCTTCTACATAATGTTCATATGTTGTTCCATTATCTTTTGCATTTATTTCTATACTATATACTCCATTTTGTCCATATTTTTGTGCTAATTTTACTGTTGGTTTATCTGGCGGTGTTAAATCTTCTGCTGTTCTTACTGTTGCATCACTTTCTTGGGTTACTTGCCCTAAATAAAATAATACATTTGCTATTACCATTTGTTCATCTGGTGTTGCTGCTCCCTTGCTATGTCCTGTTTGTATCATTGCACAATTTTCCCATGTTGTTAAATAAAAATTATTATTATTATATCCTAAATTATTAAATCTTATCCATATATCTCCATATGCTGTTTGTCCTGTCATATGTGTAGCTGGAATAGTTAAAACTCTTCTTTCTATATAATATGGATATTTTGTTATATATCCACTTTTCACCACCTGCACTTTATTATTTGCACTTGATTCTCCTCCTGTACTATCTCTTCCTACCGATATATTTAAATACTTTGCTAAACTCGAAAAAACTGGATGCACTGCATCTGGAATAATACTTATAGTATCATGACCAAATAATACTCCTCTTCCTGTTTGTATGAATTTTTCTACTTCTAGTGATGCATTCTGTGATAAATCTGTGTAATTATAACAATCCCAACTTCCAAACATAAGTACATCATATTTATAACTTCCATCTGCATTCTTCAAATATGTTACTGGATCTTTGTTAAAAATATTTATATTTACCTTATCTACAGAAATTAATCCTTTTCCATAATTTTTCATCCATTCTTGTAAATTATCTCCAACACCTGGATATACATTTAATACTTTTACTTGCTTATCATATTGTGTAGATACTGGTCTAAATATTCCATCTGTTGTTGCTCCTCCTACTATTCTTTGGAATACTCTGTATCTCCATCCTGCTAATTCATTTGGTCTATTCCAATGTAAATCTGTATAATTATTTCCTTCTGTATATATTGATTTTAGTAATATTTCTCCTTTATCAAATGCTTCTATAAAATCATTTTTATCTATTAATAATGTTGATATTCCACTTACATTCCCAGCGTTGTCTATTGCCTTTATTCTTATTAATTTTCCTGTATACTCTTCTCCAAAATATGTAGGCATTTCATCTATTATATTATCTGGTTCTTCATCTCCTATTGACCATGAGAATCCTTTTAATCCACTTATTACTGTTGTTGTTACTGTATTTGACCTTACTGTATTTCCATCTTCATCTATTGCTTCTACATAATGCTCATATGTTGTTCCATTATCTTTTGATGTTACATTTAAATTATATCCTCCATCTGGTAATTCTCTAAAATTTATCTCTGGATTATCTGGTGCTGCTAAATCTTCTGCTGTATATGCTGATGCATTTGTCTCATCTGTTAACTGTCCTAAATAAAATAAAGTATTTGCTATTATTTTTTGCTCATCTTCTGTTGCCTGTCCATTACTATGTCCTGTTTGTATCATTGCACAATTTCCCCATGATGTTAGATAAAAATTTTCAATTTTATCTAAATACATTCCTTTATAATTAAATTTTATCCATATTCTTCCTGAAGGTATTTGATGATTTGAATGACACTTAGGGACATATAAATCTGTACCAACTTCACCTAAATTCCATGGATATTTTGTTAAATATCCTGATTTCATTATTCTTACTGTTGATATTCCTCCTTGATCAGTATTACCATTTTTATTTGCTCCATCATATATTGATATATTCTTATCAAGTGTAATTTTTACATATTTCGCTAAAGTATCGAAATTATTCATAATGTTAGGTCTCATAGTATCATGTCCAAATAATACTCCTCTTCCTGACAATATAAATTTTTCTACTTCTGACGCTGAATTACTATTTAAATCTTGATCTTTATTATTAGCATCCCAACTACCAAACATCAATACATCATATTTATAATTTCCATTATTATCTTTTAAATATTTTAATGGTTCTCTATTAAAATTTGTTAATGTTACTTTATCTACACTTATTAATCCTTTCCCATAATTATTCATCCATTGTTGTAAATTATCTCCTACACCTGGATATATATTTAAAACTTTAACTGGCTTGTTATACTTTGTAGAAACTGTTTCAAATTCTGTTTCTCTCTCTGTTTTTTGATACAATCTATATGACCATTTCTTAGTTGTATCTGGTGCATTCCATGACAAATTTATATAATTCATTCCTTCTTTATGCTCTGCTTTTAACAAAATACTTGCTGCCATTACTACTCTTACAATAAAAAATAACATAATTAAAATAGCAAGTACTATTATTATTTTCATATTTAATTTTTTGTTATTACCTTTTTTCTTCATAACACCATACTCCTATCTTAATTTTTATCATTATTTATAGACGAAAAATAGCAGACTAAATTTAAAAGAAAATTCATTCATCTTCTTTAAATTCAGTCTGCTATTTATATATTTTTTTACATTATTAACAAAGCCTATTCTATTAGAATTTAGCCCATTTTCTTTTTCTTCTATAAAATTACCTGTGTGTGTGTGTGTGTGTGTGTGTGTGTACAGCCATAAGACTTACAGCCACTGCCTAATTTTAACATTATCATTTTTCCCCTCACTTCTAACTTTATAATAAACTTTGCTATTTACATTATTACAATCTATAATTTCTATTAATTTAAAACTTTTCTTGTAACAATATAGTTTTTCATACTATATATTGTAAAATTTTTTATAATAAAGTCAATATTTGAGCTCTTTTCTATAATGTATCTGATTCTTTCTCTTCTTACGGATTTACGCACAACACATCAAATAATATATTTTTATTACATTTTTATATGGATATTAAAAAAATACTATAAATTCTTAGGGAATTGTAATTAAGCTTTGTTTAAAAATATGTAGAGAAGTCAAAGAAATTTTTTTGAAAAATTTCTTTGTAGACTGGCAAACACTGTTCACCCAACTACACTTTTACTGCTTTATTTTTTAATTGTATAAATACACTTGTAGAGTTATATCCCAAAATCAAATATATAAAATGAAATTATTTCGCTGTAAGCAAATACTTATTAGAAAATTTTTAAATATTGACTTGAATAATCTCAAATGCGCAAGCACTTTGAGTAGGTTCAAGGATATATTTTTAAATTTTCTTTAAGGCTTTGCGCCACTAAGAAATATATTGAATTTTATATATTTGATTTCGAGAATTTAGAAATTTTTATATTTTTTAAGTTAATTATCTTATTAAAAATGCTGCATACAATGGAACAGACTTTATATTATTTTTAAGCCCAAAATTTTTTGTTGATATTCTAATAGCATATTTAGGATTATATCTATTCATATATATTTTTAAACTTTTACTACTTACATTATCATCTGCTTTTACTTCTACTGGAATTATTCCATCATCATTGTATAATATAAAATCTATCTCTGCTTGATTACCAGATTCCCAATATATAAGAGTGTGCTCACTTACTAACAACTGTGTTGCAACATAATTTTCTGCAATAACTCCCTTATATTGTAAAAGTCTGTCTAGTATTACATCATTATATTTTACTTGTAATAAATTTAATAAAATTCCAACATCACTTAAATATAATTTAAAGTGGTCATTAATAACAAAACCAAGTGGTGGTATTTCCACTTTATTTAATAGCATACATTTATGTACCATTGTACTAGACAATAGCCAATCTAATGCTGTTTCATAATCTCTTTTTCTAGCATTTGATGATATTTTTCCATATTGAAATTTATTACTTTTGTTGCCTAATTGTGATGGTATAGATCTATATATCGCCTCTATTTTTATAGCTTCAGTCTTATTATTTACATATTTGTTCATATCATTTAAATATGATTGAATAATATCTGAAATAATACTTTTATCAAATTTTAAAATATCTTTGTTATTTTTCAATAAATTTTTTATTGCCTCAGGCATTCCACCAACACATAAGTATAATCTATATAAATTTAGAGCCTTTTCATGTAAAACCGAATCCATAGGAGCATCAGATTTATAACATTTATATATTTCATCTATCAAGCCTTTATTTCCATTTGCCATTAGAAACTCTTCAAAATCCATTGGATACATATTTAACATTTTTACTTTTCCAACTGGAAATGAAGTATGCATTCTTTTAAGTTTTACACCTAACAAACTTCCTGCACAAATTATTTTAAATGGCTTTTCACTTTCATTAAAATATTTTAATGAACTTATCAATTCTTCACTTTCTTGAATTTCATCAAAAAATATTATAGTTTTTTCTATATCAATATCAGTATCAAGATATATTTTCATTCTATTAAATTTTTCTTCTGTGCTAATATCTTGTTTAAATATTTTTATTATCTCAGAATGTTCTAATAAATTAATATATATATTTTCTTGAAATTCTTTTTCACAAAACTCTCTAATAATGTATGTTTTTCCAATTTGCCTTGCGCCTATTATCATTAGTGGTTTTTTCATATTAGTATTTTTCCAATTTATTAATTCTTTATAGATTTTTCTTTCCATATTTTATGACCTCTTCTATTTAAGTATATGAGTTATTTTTTATTTTGTCAATAATTTTCACGTTTTTGATATCAGTTTTATGGTAATTTTTCACGTTTTTGATATGTTATTTTTTAATTTTTTCACATTTTTGATATGTTAAAAAGTCTTAATGTACTATGTCAAGAAAGTGGACACGAAAAAAATTATTTTTTTTGGGCAATTTCTTCGTATGTCGGGCGAACACTGTTCGCCTCTACATTTACTGCTTTATTTTTTAAATTTTCTTTAAGTCTTTGCGCCACTAAGAAATATATTGAATTTTATATATTTGATTTTTGGAATTTAGAAATTTTTATGTTTCTTTTTATTGTTGCTTCAGAAACTTGCAGTTTTATAGCCATATCTTTTTGTCTTATATTAGAATTTGCTTTTAATAAATTTAAAGTATCATTTAAAATATCATAAAGCATCATCTAATTTTTCATCGGCCATTTTCCGGCTATTCTT
>CALXBW010000062.1 GCA_944386645.1 uncultured Clostridia bacterium
AGATTGGATAAAAGAAATAGAAGAAAATGTAAGAAAAAATAGAACGAGAAAAGATAGTTTTGTAGCAACAGAAAAAATAAAAGAAGGAGTTGGAATACAAAAAGGACATATAGAAAATAATTTTATAAATAAAATATTGAAAAGTAGAGATATAAGCGAATTAAGATTAAGTTATTAATTTGTTTATTAAAAGAGCAAAAAAATAAATAAAGTGTTGAAAGCAATAGCATTTAAAGGATTAGAAAAAAAGATAAAAAAATTGCCTACATTTACTTGACACATACTTATTTAAAAATTTTTTACAAAAAGTATTGACATATTTAATTAAATATCATATACTTAATTACGCGTTAAGCAATGCGCCCTTAGCTCAGTTGGTCAGAGCAACCGGCTCATAACCGGTGGGTCCAAGGTTCGAATCCTTGAGGGCGCACCATTTTTTTATATATTATTTGGGTAGGTGGCCGAGTGGCTAAAGGCGGCAGACTGTAAATCTGTTCTCATTTGAGTACGATGGTTCGAATCCATCCCTGCCCACCAATCTGGAGTTGTACGAACTCCGCTATGCTATGTAGGTGGTTTTATATTATACATACCTATATAGAAGTACAAAAAAAACCTAGTAGAAATACTAGGCTTTTATTTTTACTATTTTTGAGATAAATTAAGTTTTAAATTTATGCAAGATATTTTTAAAATTATTTGTATTGTATTATTTTACTGCATTACTTTTAAATGCTTCTTTAAAATAAGAAAGAAGCGATATTTCTACTTAAAATAACCGCTTCGACATAATTATTATTTTGTATAATATGCTATTTATATTAGCCAAATAACCACATAAGGAAACCTAAAAATAAGAATAATAATATTATAAAACCTATACCATATATTATAGAACCTGCCGTATTTAAAGTATTTGGGTTTCTATAATTATTTATAATATGGTTATCCTTTTCTATTGTATTATGTAATATTAGTTCATAATATCCTCCTTTAAAACTCCTGCTCCAATTTGGACTGAATATAAATTCATCTATATTATCTGATGAGTTCACTTCTATTGGTAAACTTCTTCCATTTATTCCCTCTAATTCTAAAGTATGTTTGCCGAATATCTAAATCTAAGATAAAAGGCATTCCACTAGCTACTTTGCCAACAACATTTCCGTCTATAATAACTTTTGGTTTTTCTGCTAGCCCTCCATTTTTTAAATTAATCTTAATCATATATTTTCTCCTTCTAGTAATCACATATAAAACATTTTATAAGGATAATGTTACAATAAGTCTTAATAGACATACTACTATTCCTATTATAGCCCAATATTTTTGTTCTTCTTGTTTTAATAAACCAATTATTCCTAATATAATGCCAGCTATTTCCCATACATATAGTGGTCCGTATCGCAAATGAGATTGCAGCACACGCAGAACTAAGTCTTGAAAATAAACTTCTTTCAGCATTGTTATTATTCATATAAAATTCCCCCTTCATTTGTAATGTTTTCAAAATTATTTTATTTTGACTAATGCAGTATCACCTAAAACTTTTAAATAGAAATTGCGGTTTTGATATTTCGATTTGTCCATTTTAAAAACAGGGTTAACAGTAACTGTTTCATTTGGTTCTATAGTTAATTCTGTAACATCAAAATTGTCAAATTCGTATTGATAATATGTTGTAAATGTAGGGTCATTAGAATATTGACGTCCATTTTCATCCTCTAATTTAAAATAAAGAGAAAAATCTGGTCTATAATCATATATTCTTTGTGCTTCATTAGTTATATTTTTCATTTCTATTGTCGCACATACAAGAGTATAATAATAATCATCTACTGTTTTATAATATTTTGGAACACCAACTTTTGTTCTTTCTTCTACATTTGTAACAGTTATTTCATATAGGTTGGTAGTAATTTTATCGCCTATGTTATAACTTGCTTCTTGTCTTGCTGCTAATCGAGCTTGTTCAAGTTTTTTTGAATTTTCTTCTTCACTTTTTAGAATTATGTTTGATATTATGAAAAATACTGCTATAACTGCGATAATAATAATTAGTAACTTTATTAAGCTAATTCCTTTTTCGTTTTTCATTTGAATTTCACCTCCTTTTATCTTACGTTCATTATTTATTTTTTCTATTTTTAAAGAAATAGTAAACACCATAAGAAATTATTCCTAAAAGCATAAATCCCATTATAGTTAAAGAAATTTTTTGCTCTTGAGGTGTCATTTCAGCACACGTTTTACTATTTCCACTATATAAAATGTCCCTTTCATATAATAGATATACAAATATATTATCAAATGTAAAAAATAAAATCAACTATTTTTAGGTTAAATAATAAACTATTTACGAACTATATATAATAAGTACAAAATTGTACAATATTATTATAAACTAAAAATAGTTCAAAAGGTGGTGCGTGATATGGCTTTTAAAATTCCTAGTGGCTCAGATAAAATTCAATTTTCAATAAGAGTAGATGAAAACGATTTTACCATAATAGAAAAGTTGTCAAAGAAAAGTAAAAAATCATATAATTATGTTATAAATGCAATGATAAAATATGCAATTGAGAATATGGAATTGAATGATATTAAAAATGTAAAAATAGAAGATAGCAAATAAATAAAACGCTATCTTCATTATTTTGCTATTTTATAAAATTATCTTTTCTTGCGTTTTGTATAATAATCTATTGGTAATCCTAGTTCTCGTAATTCCTTTTTTGTGTATTCTTTCAAAATGTAGCCATCAAATAAATATGGCGAATTACTTTGATGATTACAATGTGCAATTCTATGTCCTGCACTTACAGCTCCGTGTCTATGAAAACAATTACAAAAACTGCACCAAAAGAAATATTGTACACCATCTTTTGTTATAAATACTTTCACAACTGGTGTTTTATATGTATTTTTATCCATAATCTATTACCTCCTTTAAATTTTAAAATTGAAATATCATATATAAAAATATATCGTTACTTATAAATAATATATATAACAAAGTAACGATAAGTAACGGTATTTTGCTTTATATATCTTTTTTTAGTTTTGTAAAATACATTTTCCTACCAGAACTCCCACCATTTTTAGAAGGTGATTCATAGTGAATTCCATCAAATGTTAGTAAATTAAATTGCAATGTTTCGCTTATATGTCTAGTTAATGCATTAGGCTTTTTTTGTTTTGGTTTAGTTCCAGTAGTTTCAATTATCTTTTTATACAATTCTTCTGAACTAATTTTTATTCCTTCTGGGTTTTCTTCAAGTAATTTATTTATTGTTATGACAATAGGGTCTGCTCTGTAAGATAATTTTTCAATTCCTGTAGCAAAATCTCCAAAATCACTGACAATATTCCATTTAAAATCGTCAAAAAATAAAATCTTTTGTACATCTCCAAAATCTCTACTTTGTGTCATAAAATTAGCGTTTACATCTGTAATTTTGTCCTTATATAATAAAATAGTAGTATCAGCCACACCAGGTATTCCAGTAGAACCACTAATATTATTAAATGGGTCATCATAGTCTTTCATTTTTCTTAAATGATGAACAACTAAAATACAAATTTTATGTTTATCTGCAAACTCTTTTAGTTTACCAATTTCTTTATAGTCATAATCATAAGCATTTTGATTTCTACCTTGAACTCCTCTAACTTTTTGTAATGTATCAATTACAATTAGCTTTATATCTGGATACTCTTCTAACTTGTTTTCAAGTTGTTCAATTAAACCTTTATCTAAAGGTTCGCACTTTGTTGCCAAATGTAAATTGTCGGGTATATCTTTATCTCCAAATACTTTCTTTATACGTTCTTGTAATCTGGAGTCACTATCTTCTAATGCTAAATAAAAACAAGCACTTTTGGTTGTTTCAAATTCTAAAAAGGGTTGTCCTGTACAAACACAATAACATAAATCTAAAATCATCCAACTTTTTCCTATTTTTCGTTGCCCCGCTAATACACATAAGCCTTGTCCTAGTAAATTTTTAGCTACAACATAAAGTTTTGGTAATTTCATTGATGACAAATCTTTTGCAGTTATAGAATGTATAACTTTTTTTTCTTCCTTTAGTCCACATAGTTCATATTTGAATTTATTAATAGCTTCTTTTAAGGATAATTTTTCTGTTATTATAAGATAGTCAATAATGCTTCCACCTATATGTCCACTAGCTCCAAAACAATAAAATGAGTTTGTGTCTTTAAAATATACTAAGTCGTTTTTATGCCCACATATTTCACATTTTTCAAACATAGCATATCTACTATTTTCATATTTTACTTTTCCGTTTTTCTTTCGTTTTTTTAGATAACTAAAAAAATCAAAATCCTTCTTTAATTTATCTAGATTACTATCAGCTTTAATAGAACTATCTTTTTTTTCTGTTATAGACTTTGAAACTATATCTAAAATGGAATCAATAGTTATGCGAGCTTCTAAATCACAAATTACAACTTTTTTATTTGTACCTAAAAAAAATCTATCTGCATTTGTACAACTTTTATCTGCTTGTTTAAATAATGATATAATGTTCTTGATTATCATAAGCCTGCTTATGCTAAACTAAAAAAGAACCAAATAATAATTGAAAACTGATCCACCAAGATAATATAATTTCTCTTAAAGA
>CALXBW010000063.1 GCA_944386645.1 uncultured Clostridia bacterium
AAGGATTATATATTATATTGAATAAATTTTGAATGTGATTGGAGGAATTTTAGAATTTCTTTAATAATTTTATGGAAAGTGTTCAATTTTACATTGGAAGGGTGCCATAAAATTATTTTAGAAATTCTTAAGTTCCGTATTGAGCCGAAAAATTTATGAAATATAATATATAATCCTTTGAGCTGTGAATTGTAACAATTATTTAGTTATTGCTCATTTTATAAAAAAACCACTGTACTTTTTATAAAGTAACTATACTAATTTTCATATGTCATTCACTTACGATTATTTCCACTTCTTTTAATCTTACAAGAGTACCTATAGTATCATTTATAATTTTTACAGAATCAATATTCAACCATTCTGTTCCTATATTTTCTGCTTTTATTGTAATTGTTCTTGAACTATTATCTAATATAAAGTCATTTGTAAAATTTTTTGTATTTATATTATCTGATATAGAAAAAACATTTTGGTTACTTGTATATACATTAAATTTTTGTTTATATGGTGCTGTAATATTAATAATTGCAGATTGTCCTCTTTTCAAATATACTTTTTCTTTATCAACCATAAAATCTGGTGGAATATCTATACTTGATTGATTTTTTAAATTTGTAACTTCAACTTCATTTTTTAATCCATTATATTTAATATTCTTTATAATAATAAATAAGCTCATAAAAATTATTATAATTAATATTATGCAAACAAGTATTAATACTCTTTTTTTCACACTATTACCTCCTCACATAACAGTTTCAACTAATAATGTTATATGGTTATATTATCATTATTTACATCTATCATCAATCAATATCGTTCAACATTTTTTTACATTTTTCGACATTTAAATACTATAATATTCTATTAATTATTCACTACAAACAAAGATTGCAGGCATCTCTTTAATAAACTTGCTTGATATGATGTATTATGTATTTATTCTTTTTTATATAAACTTCTATTACATCAATTCTTGCATTTTGCTCTAAAATATCTTTTACCATCATATAATATTTTGCAGCTTTGTATATATGTTTTCTTTTTCTCTCAGTTACAGATTCTGCTGGTTTTCCAAAATAATCAGAACTTCTTGTTTTTACTTCTATAAAAATAATCTCATTATTTTTCCATGCTATAATGTCTATCTCTCCCATTTTACACCTAAAATTTCTTTCTATTATTGTATATCCTTTATTTTTCAAATAATCACATGCTACTTTTTCACCTATAATACCAGTTTTCCTTCTCTCATACATTATTTAATTTATATTCTCCATTTTCATTTTTACTAATATAACCTTCTAGTTCCATTAAAATTAATTGTGCATTTATTTCATAAATAGGCATATTCAATTCTATTGATATTTCATCACTTGTCATTTCTTTATTTCCCAAACTAGTATATATTTTTTTGAATTTTTCTGGTATTTTAATTGATTTACTTTTTTTATTTTCTTTCTTATATTCTGTATATACCATTTCTAAATCTTCTATTATTTGCTTAGGATTAATTACAATTTTAGCTCCATTTAAAATTAATCTTGCAGTACCTACTCCTTTATTATTTCCAATATTACTTGGTATTGCATATAATTTTCTACCTTGCTTTTTTGCATAATTTGCTGTAATACTAGTTCCACTTCTATAAGCTGCCTCTACTACTAATACTCCTATAGAAATACCACTAATAATTCTATTTCTTTCAGGAAAATTACTACTTTTAACACCTTCATTTGGCTTATATTCACTAATAATTAATCCATCACTTTCTAAAATCTCACAAAATAATGTCTCATTTTCCTTAGGATAAATATGATGAAACCCACTTCCTAAAACAGCAATAGTTTTCTTGTTTTTTTCAATTGTACTTTTATGTGCAATTGAATCAATTCCTTTTGCTAAACCACTTACAATATTTAATCCATTTAAACATAACTGGCTTGCAAATATTTTAGCTTGCAATCTTCCATACTCAGTTGCACATCTAGAACCTACTATTGCAATATTTTTTTCTTTTAATAAACCAACATTACCTAATGCATATAATACCTTAGGTGGATTCTTTATTTCTCTTAAATTTTCAGGATATATCTCATCTTCATAATGTATTATTTTTATACTATTTTCCTCCTTGCAAATATGTATTAAATTTTCTTAAAAATATTTACGATCAAGATTTCTATATTGTATTGCTTCTGCAACATGTTTTACTTCTATATTATTTTTTCCATCTAAATCTGCAATGGTTCTACTTACTTTTAATATTTTAGAATATGCTCTTGCACTAAGTCCTAATTTTTCATATGACATTTCTAGTAGATTTTTTGACTTTTCATCCAATATACAAAATTGTTCTATTAATTTAGGAGTTAATTCTGCATTTGAAAAAATATTATATTCTTTGTACCTATTGCATTGAATTTTTCTTGCTTTATCAACTCTCTTTTTTATATCTTCAGATTTTTCTTCTTTTTTAGTTGATTTTATCTTATCGAAATCCACAGGTTTTACCTCTATTTGTATATCAAATCTATCAAGTAGTGGACCACTTACTTTGCCCATATAATTTTTTATTTGTCTTTGGTTACAATTACACTGTTTCTCCTTTGTTCCATAATATCCACATGGACATGGATTCATACTTGCAATTAGCATAAAATTACATGGATATGTTAATGATGCATTTACTCTACTTATGCTTACTTTTCTATCTTCTAATGGAACTCTTAATACTTCTAATGTGTGTTTATTAAATTCTGTTAATTCATCGAGAAATAATATTCCATAATGTGCTAAACTTATTTCTCCCGGTTTAGGAATCTTTCCTCCGCCAATTAAAGCAACAGAAGAAACTGTATGATGTGGTGCTCTAAATGGTCTTTGTGTTATTATGCTACTTTTTTCTAAAATTCCTGATATACTGTGTATTTTTGTTACTTCTAAAGCTTCTTCAAATGTTAAATCTGGTAATATTGTTGGTAACCTCCTAGCCATCATTGTTTTTCCAGACCCAGGGCTTCCTACCATTAAACAATTATGTGCACCTGCAGCAGCTATCTCTAAAGCTCTTTTTATATTTCCTTGTCCCTTTATCTCTGAAAAATCATATTTATAATTATTTTTTTGATTAAACATTTTTTCAATATCTATAACTTCTTTATTTATCTTTTTTGTACCATTTAAAAAATATACTGTTTCTAATAAATTTTTAACGGGTATTACTTCCAAATCTTTTACGATTGCAGCCTCTTTTGCGTTTTCTTTTGGAACTATAACTCGATTTATACCTAATTTTTTCGCTTCAATACATCTTGGTAAAATTCCATTTACTTTATTTATAGCTCCATCTAGCGAAAGTTCTCCTATAAAAACTGTTGTATCTATATTATCAACATTTAAAACTCCTATTGCTTGTAAAACACCAATTGCAATTGGCAAATCTAAAAAAGAACCTTCTTTTTTTGTATTAGCAGGTGCTAAATTTACAGTTATTTTTCTACTTGGAAATTCTATACCAGAATTTCTAATTGCTATTCTTATTCTTTCTTTTGATTCCTTTATTGCTGTATCTGGCAGTCCAACAATTTCCCAACCTGGTAACCCACCTGAAACATCTACTTGTACATTAATTAAATAGCCATCTACTCCATTTAAAGCCATACTTTTTATAATTGATAACAACTAATCCTCCACCTTATTAAATTATTACATTTGGAAATTTTTTAGAAATAAAATTCTTTGAAATAAATTATTTTTATATTAACAAAAAATAACATTTGAGTCAATAATATTTATATTATTTTTCCATAAATCGTTTTACAATTTTAGACATTTTTTGATATGTAAAATAAATTTATATAGTAAATAGAAAAATTTATAGGATATAATACATTATTCTGAAAAATAATTTTATTGACATTTTGACACAAGTTAAATATAATAAATTAATCCTTTTTTCTGAAAAGGAGAAAGGAGGGGTTATTCTATTGAAATCACTTAAAAAATTGTTAGCATTAATTATTATCTACTTAATTTTAAAGCATTTTGATGACTAACATAGGGAAAAGACTAGTCTATGCAGAGACTAGTCTTTTTATGTTCTTTTGAATTCACTTATTAAAATTGTTATATAAATATTAGCACATTTTTTATTATATGTCAAATACAATTTTTTAATTAATTTTTCCTAGTATGTGTCAAGTAAATGTAGGCAATTTTTTTATCTTTTTTCTAATCCCATAATGTCAATTATTTCAACACTTTTT
>CALXBW010000064.1 GCA_944386645.1 uncultured Clostridia bacterium
TTAATCGGTACAAAAGGAACAATTAAAAGAAAATCCAGTAAAGTTTCTCAAATAGTATATGAGCCTATTGAAGAACATAGTAAAAAGCCTGATGTAATTAGAGATAAAATAATAGAACTTGTTGGGGATTTAACTAGAATTGAACTATTTGCAAGACAGACTGTTGATGGATGGGACTGTTGGGGTAATGAGGTTTAGTTTACTTATAGAATAAAATAAAACATGTATTAAAAAAATGAAATACTAAGTTAAAATAATATATAATACTTGAATAAATATAAAAAAGTAATTTATTTAAATCATGTAAAACCTAGCTAATTCGGCAAGAAATTAGTTAAGAAAATTGACAAAATTTACATAATATAGTAAAATAAAAAAGATATTAATATTTATATAAGGAGGATATTTTGGAATCAAATATAAATAAGAAACATAGTTCACAAGAGATAGCTAAAATAGTTGATGATGGAATTAAAAAAAATGGAATAAGAAAGATTCTTACTCAACCAGGAAATTTACCATATAATGAAGTAAAAAAGATACAATCAGAGTTTTGTAGATTTATTGGATATTGCATTTTATTTAGAAGTACTATTAATGCTGAAAAATATATGGCGTTAAAAGAAAAAAAAGAACAAATTAACTTTATAAAATCAGAAATAATAAATAGATTAGGTATTCTTCCAAGTGAAGTAAATGAAAGAAAAAATGAAGTAAAAGAATATGCGTTAAATAATTTTAAGAGGTATGGATTTGTATTTCATGCATGTAATAGCAAATCAATCGATAAAAAAATGAAGTTTGGGCTAAATGGAAACAACGACAATGAAGAACATCAAAAAGAATTATTAGAAATAGAAGCAATTTATATAAAATATGATCCAAATAATTTATATAGTCCATTAGGTTTTGCGTCATCAGACATTAAGGAGAAGAAAAACGGATGGTTTTTTGACGGATGGCCTTTAAATGCAACTGGATATGCTAATTCTCCACAGTGGTTTAGTTACTTTTGTGGAAAAAGTTATATATATTTTGACGATATTCCAGAAGAAAGAAGAAACGGATATGCAAATAAAGATTTTAAAACATCATTGGAAGCAGTTGCATATTTAATAAAGAGTAGAGGAATGTCAAAAGAAGATGGAATAAAAATTTTTAAGTTTTTCTATAAATTTTGGAATGAATACAAAGATACAACACCATGCTTAATGTTTATTCCAGTAAAAGAAGTAGGATTAAATAGTGAAAGTGAACTAGAAAGATATTTGACTAAAGAAGGTATGAGTTCATTATTTGAAGATATAGTGTTGGGAAAAGTTAATTCATTAAATAATTATTGTTGTAAACAAAATGTAGATCCTGATAAATTAGCTTATGTCGATTTGTCACCAATACTTCCTAAAAAAATTATTAATAGAACAAAAAGGTTAGTTAAAGAAGATTTCGAAAGGTAATTTCAATTATATTGAAATATATATTTTATAGTAATATAATTAAAGTGGTGAATATAATGAAGGTTTTTAAATATAAAAATATTAAATTGACAAAACAATATAACAAAGCTAATTTTGTTACACATTCTGGAACTTTTCATGTGGATGATGTAATTTCAACCATATTTCTAAGTAAAATTTTTAAAGAAATTAATTTGATTAGAGTGCCAAGTATAAATAATAGAAATATAGATAATAAATTAGTTTTTGATATAGGATTGGGAGAATTTGACCATCATCAAAAAAATAGAAATGGAAAAAGAGAAAATGGTATTTATTATTCATCAATTGGTTTATTATGGAAAAAGTACGGCAAAAAATATTTAGAGAATATAAATGTAAAAAATATAAATAAAGTTCATGAATATATGGATAAAGAGCTAATTCAATATATAGATGCAACAGATAATATGCAAATGGAATATTTAAAAAGTAAAACATCCCCTGATTTTGTTAAATTATGTAATCCAGAATGGAATGAAAACGTAACAGAAGAAGAAGGGTTTATTCATGCACTAAAATTAGCTGATGAATTTTGGAATATATATATTAAACATGCATTAGCTGAGGTTGAAGCAATCGAAATAATTATTAAAAAAACGAATGAAACTAGAGAAAACTATGCAATATTTGATAGAGAATTACCATATAGAAAAGCTATAGAAATTTTAAAAAATAAGAGTGTTGAATATTTGATATTCAAGTCAAGAAGAAATTGTTATGATATCAGAATAATAGACAAAAAAAAGAAATTTAAAAAAGAAATTATTGAGAATGATATTGAAGAAACAAGAAGATTGTTAAATATTAATGATCTAGTATATGTAGATGCTCATGGAAAATTATGTTGTACTGAAACATTAGATTCAGCAATTAATTTGATAAAATATAATAATAAATAATAAATTAATGAGGTATAAATATGAGTTATTTAAATACGGATTTTTATAAAACAAATAATTTGCTAGATCTGAATGTAGATCTAAATTCTAGTATATTTCAAATAATTTTTGATACAATTTGTAATAGTAATTTATATAAGAGAGATTTTTTTACTTCAAGTTATCAGCATAACATATATCATATTCAAAGAGTTATGCTTTTTTCACAAATTATTGCTCAAAACGAAAAAATGAGTGAAAAGGACTTAAAACTATTGCTATTATCAGCAGCATTACATGATTCAGGGAAAAAAAGAGATAGAAAAGATCACGAACATGGAAAAAATAGTGCTAAGCTTGCAGGAGAGTATTTAAAAGAAAATGTAAAAAATATATCAGATGAAGATATAAAGATAATACAAATAGCCATTGAATATCATACCGTTCAGGAAATAGAAAAAGGAAAAATAAATATTATTGAGTTAGAAAAATTATGCGAAAAATATAATATTTCAATAGCAAATATAGAGAGAATAAAACATATATCATCAATATTAAAAGATGCAGATGCTTTGGATAGGATAAGATTTGATAAAGAAAATTTATTAGACATAAAGTCTTTAAGAACTAAGACTGCACAAAACAAATTACTAATGGATTTTGCTAAAAAATTAAATCAAGAATTTGCACTTGTTATTTTGAATAGTAATTATAGGTATGATAATTTAATAGATAATGATGCTGTAAAAACATTGAGTCTTTCAAGGAAAAGTTTTTTAGAAGAAAATAATGGAGTTGCAAAAAAAGAAATAATATTTCCTGTAAAAATAGTAAAAAAAATATTTGAGAATACTTTAATAGAAAGAAAACCAAAAGAACAACAAGGAGAAATTCAATATAAAAATTATGGAAGAATATATATTGGTGGAACTGGAGATATGTTTTTATTTAAAGATAAAGCAGGAAAGGATTATATATTTAAACCAGCGTATAAAAAAAATACAGACATATATCAACCATATAGAGCAGAAGTACAAGTTTTGGCTTCTGAATTACAAAAATGCATTTCACCACAAACTGCAGTTGAATGTCAACACTTGAATGATGATGGAAAAAAAGGGACTATACAACCAAAAATAATTATAGATGAAATTAAAACTAAAAGTATATCAGAATATTTCATTAATGATAGTAAAATAGATGAAAAGATAATACGACAGTTTATGAGGGAATATGTTATTGATTTTTGTCTATGCAATTATGATGCGACATTTAGAAACTTTATTGTAGACATAAATGGAAATCTAAGAGGAGTAGACAAAGAACAAAGTTTTAAATATATTAAAAATGATAATGAGGAAAATAATATGGATTTTTTTATGGAAAGAAATCCTAATAATAATTATGGAGCTAAGCCACCAATATATGGTAAAATTTTTGAAGATATTATAAATGGAAATATTAATATAGTTGTTTTAGAAGAATTGAGAAATGCTATTAATGTTTTAAATTGTATATCAAATGAAGAATATATGAAAAAGATCAAGCCATATATTAATTTTCTAAATGTAGATGCAGAACAAAAAAGTTTATTATATAGTAATATTTTGTCTAGAAAGAAAAATATAAATAATATTTTCAAGGAATTAAGAAAGAAATTATGTGAAAGAATAAAAAATAACAAAGATAATGAGAGAGAGTTATAGTTTATAATAATAAATACATAAAATCTAAAAAAGAAAAATATAGATTTATAAATATAAATTATAGAAAGTTAATAAGAATATGATGAAGAGGGTGTCCTGAAATAGGAGCCCGAGAAGCAAAAAATCCAGCTCGATAAGAGTTGGATTTTTTGTTTTAAAAAC
>CALXBW010000065.1 GCA_944386645.1 uncultured Clostridia bacterium
ATAGTTTCTTAAAAGTAACCTTTGTGAATTTTACTAAGTTTTTAATTAGAAAAATTTTTGTATTTTTTATACTACTATTATGTAATTAAATATATAACATTTACTTTTATCATTTATATTGATATACTATTAATAATTTATTAGGAGATGATATTGTGAAAAAAGATTTACCAGCTTGTCCTGTTGAAATAACAATGGGTTTAATTGGGGAAAAATGGAAAGTACTAATTATAAGAGATTTACTTACAGGAACCAAAAGATTTGGAGAATTGAAAAAATCTGTTACTGGTATAACCCAAAAAGTTCTAACTAGTAATTTAAAACAAATGGAAGCATCAGGTTTAGTTAAAAGAAAAGTATATGCAGAAGTTCCTCCTAGAGTGGAATATTCTCTTACTGAAACAGGTTTAAGTCTAAAGCCTATATTAGATTCAATGGTTAAATGGGGAAATGAATATAGAGAAAAACAAAAATGAAAACTTAATTAATCTTTTTTACTCTTAATACTCTTAAAGCATTTATAATAGCCAATATTGAAACTCCTACATCAGCAAATACTGCTTCCCACATAGTTGATATACCTAATGCACTTAAAATTAAAACAATTACTTTAACTAAAATAGCAAATATAATATTTTCTTTTACTATTCTCATTGTTTTCTTTGATAACTGAATAGCATTTACTATTTTTGATGGTTCATCTGTCATAAGTACAACATCTGCTGCTTCTATTGCCGCATCTGATCCTAATCCACCCATTGCTATACCTATATCAGAAATAGCCAAAACTGGTGCATCATTTATTCCATCTCCAACAAATGCTAGTTTTCCTTTTTCACTTTTCTTTTTTAATAATTCTTCTACTTTTTCTACCTTACCATCTGGCAATAATTCTGTATACACTTTATCTATACCTAATTGTTTTGCAACTCTTTCTCCAACATCTTTTCTATCTCCTGTTAACATTACTGTTTGCTTTACATTGTTCTTCTTTAAATTGCTTATAGCTTTTACTGAATCTTCTTTTATCCTATCTGAAATTAATATATATCCCGCATATTTTTTATCAATTGCTACATATAATATTGTACCTATATCATCACATTTTTCGAAATTTATTTGTTTTTCTTTCATTAATTTTTCATTACCTACTAATATTTCTTTCTTACCTATTGTAGCAACAATTCCACGTCCTGATAATTCTTGTGTTTTAACAATTTGTTTTTCATCAATTTCTTTATTATATGCTTTTTTTACAGATAGAGAAATAGGATGGTTTGAATAATTTTCTGCATATGCTGTAAGTTTTAATAATTCTTCAACACTTATATCTATTGCTTTTACTTTTTGAACCTCAAAAACTCCCTCTGTTAATGTTCCTGTTTTATCAAATACAACTATTTCTGTATTTGCAAGAGCTTCTAAATAATTACTTCCTTTTATTAAAACACCCATTTTAGATGCTCCACCTATTCCTCCAAAAAAACTTAGTGGTATTGAAATAACCAATGCACAAGGACAAGATACTACAAGGAATGATAATGCCCTATATAACCAATCTGAAAATACTGCATTTTCTATAACAAGTGGTGGTACTATTGCAAGTATTACTGCAATTATAACAACTATTGGTGTATAATATGCTGCAAATTTTGTAATAAAATGTTCAGATTTTGATTTTTTACTACTTGCATTTTCAACTAAATCTAATATTTTACTTACAGTTGATTCTCCAAATTCTTTTGTTACTTCAACTTTTATTAAGCCATTTAAATTTATACATCCACTTAAAACTTCTTCTCCTTCTGATATTTCACGTGGTAATGACTCTCCTGTTAATGCCTTTGTATCTAAACTTGATTTTCCCTCAATTACACATCCATCCAATGGAATCTTTTCTCCTGGTTTTACTATAATTATTTCTCCAATTTTTACATCTTCTGGATCAACTTTTTGAATTTTACCATCTCTTTCTATATTAGCATAATCTGGTCTAATATCCATTAAATTTGAAATTGATTTTCTTGATTTATCAACTGCATAATCTTGAAATAATTCTCCTATTTGATAAAACAACATAACTGCAACAGCTTCGGGAAATTCCCCAATACAAAATGCACCAATTGTTGCAACTGTCATCAAGAAATTTTCATCAAATACTTTTCCTCTAAAAATATTTCTTACTGCTTTTTTTACAATTTCAAATCCAACAATAATATAAGATATAATATATATTATATTATTTATCCACTCATTATTAAATTTTACTATAAGTGCAATACAAAATAGAATGAGTGCTATTATAATTTTAATTCCTTTTTTCTTCATAATAATAGCCTCCTATACTTCTTCTATTATTACATCAGGTTCTTCTTTTTTTATAATTTTTTTTACACTTTTTATTATTTCTTCTTTTCTTGTTTCATCATACTCTAATTCTAACTTTTGTGTAATAAAACTTATACTAACATTTTCTATTCCATCTAATTTTTGTATTGACCTTTCTAATTCTGCTGCACAATTTGCACAATCTAAACCTTTAATTTTATATCTACTTTTCATTTTAATTACCTCCCCTATATTTATTTTTTATGTTCAATATGTTCAACACCTATTTCAAAAACTTTTTGTACATGGTCATCATCTAACATATAAAAAACTTCTTTACCAGATTTTCTACATTTAACAATTCCACTTCTCCTTAGTGTGCCCAATTGATGTGAGATAGATGATTTACTCATTCCTAAAACATTTGCAATATCACATACACACATTTCATTTTGGTCTAAAGCAAATAATATTTTTACTCTAGTTGTATCTCCAAGAATTTTAAAAAATTCTGCTAGTTTACTAAAAGTATATCCATCTGGCATTTTTTTTATTGTATTATCTACTGCATCTTGATGTATTACATTACAATCACATATAAATTCATTTCTAGACATTTAATTGCCTCCTAATTTTAATATTTCAATTGAATGGTTATTCAACTACAATTATATTATAGTTGAATAATTACTCAATTGTCAATATTTATTACAAAATTGTAATAAATATTTTTATGCACTTAAAAAAGAGGTAATAAATTATTATTACCTCTTTTTTGATTCTTAGATAGTCCAGATTTCAATCACCTGCTCTATTTTTTTATTTTCTTTATTCAGTTTTTCAATTCTTTTTAAATTACATCTGTATCTCCAACCTTCAGGTAGTCGTAATTCTTTCACATTCACTGAATTATGTGTGATTATGATTCCCTCCCGTGCAAATTTGATTTTATTCAAATCAAATTTTTTTGTAGAAATGTTTAAATCAATAATTTCTTTTAATACTTTTTTTGTTGAAATATACTTTTTGATATTTTGCATTTTATAACCCCCATGTTGTGAATAAAAAAATAGCTTTTTGTTATAAATTAACACTTTATTTATTATACTATGTTTACATAAATAAGTCAATACGTTTTTTACATTATATGGTTGTATTTATGAGAAATTTCGTTAATATTTATAGCTTATAAAAACAATATAGAAGGATTATATATTATATTTTTAGAAAAAAACCTAATATACTTTTTATGAAGTAACAATTCGTGGGGACCAGCAAGCTTACAGTCTGTTTTACAGACTGTGCGATGCTGGGAGTTACAAATAAAAAGTATATTAGGTTTTTCTTACATCAATGAATAAAAAAAATTTAAAATATTTTGAAAAAATATTTTAAATTTTTTATAACTCTCTATATATTATTCCATATTTCTATATTTTACATAACCAATAACACCTGCAACAGCAATTAATAATATTGCTGGGAAAACA
>CALXBW010000066.1 GCA_944386645.1 uncultured Clostridia bacterium
TTAAAAATAGAAAATTAAAAAAATTAAAAATAGAAAATTAAAAAAATTAAAAATAGAAAATTAAAAAAATTAAAAATTAAAAATTAAAAAATTAAAAAATTAAAATAGAAATATTTTTGATAAACTAAAAGTGAACCAAAAATTCAATTAATAATAATTGAAAAATGGATCAGTTTTTTTAAATAAGAAATAATAAATGAATATAATATAATATATTATATTATATTATATTATATTATATTGGAAATATCATGTTTTTGTGTTAAAATGTAAATATAAAAAAATTGATTTCGTGATAAAGACTAAAAATAAAAATCATGTTTTCGTGTAATTAGGAGTTGATATATATGAAAAGAAAAATATATAAAAAGTTATTAAAATGGAAAGAAAGTAGTAATGGTACAACTGCATTACTAATAGATGGTGCAAGGCGTGTTGGCAAAAGCTATATCGTAGAAAAATTTGCTAAAGAAAATTATAAAAGCTATATAATAATAGATTTTAATAAAGTTTCTAATGATGTAAAATTATTATTTGAAAATTACTTAAATGAGATGGATACTTTATTTTTATATTTATCTAATTATTTTAATGTAACTCTTTATGAAAGAGAAAGTGTAATTATATTTGATGAAGTACAATTATATCCAAAAGCTAGATCTGCAATTAAATATTTAGTTGAAGATGGAAGATATGATTATATAGAAACAGGCTCTTTAATGTCCATAAAAAGTAATGTTAAAGATATTTTGATTCCTTCAGAGGAACAACATATAGAAATGTATCCAATGGATTTTGAGGAATTTTTATGGGCTTTAGAAAATGATAAGTTAATGAGTTTAATAGAAAAATGTTATGAGGAAAAAAAGCCATTGGGTCAAGCAATGCATAGAAAAGCAATGGATTATTTTAGACAATATATGATTGTTGGAGGAATGCCACAGGCAGTACAAGAATATAGAAATACAAAAGATTTTAATAAAGTAGATCAAATAAAAAGGAATATACTAGATTTATATAGACAAGATATAGGAAAACATGCTAAAGAATATCATTTGAAAGTAAAAAGTATTTTTGATGAAATACCAGCACAATTAAAAAAACATGAAAAAAAATTTAAATTGTCTTCTATTAATAAACAAGCAAGATTTAGAGATTATGAAGATGCAATGTTTTGGTTAAAAGATGCTATGATAATAAATCCTTGTTATAATTCTACAGAGCCAAATATTGGATTAAAATTAAATACAGATTTTATGACTTTAAAGTGTTATATGGCAGATACAGGACTTTTAATATCACATTCGTTTGATGAAAAAGGAATAGTGACAGAAGAAATTTATAAAAAGATATTATTTGATAAATTAGAATTCAATGAAGGAATGATAATTGAAAATATGGTGGCACAAATGTTAGTAGCATCAGGACATAAATTATATTTTTATTCAAATCCATCGAGGGAAGATAGTTCAAGTAGAATGGAAATAGATTTTTTAATAGCAAAATCTAAAATAAGTAGCAGACATAATATTTCTCCAATAGAAGTTAAATCAGGAAAAAATTATACATTATCATCACTTAGAAAATTTATAAAAAAATATAAAGAGCAATTATATATTCCATATATTATTCATACAATGGATTTTAAAGAAGAAGATGGGATAATTTATTTACCTATATATATGACATCATTATTATAAAAAAATTGATAAAAATTAATTATAGTTTTATCAAACTAAAAATCATCTAGTATTTATTATGAATATAGAGTGAATTTATTTGCAAAAAATAAATAATTATATAAATACATTTATTAAATTAAAATGATATATTAAATAAGAAAATAAAATTATACATAAAGTGTAATTATATTTTCTTATATTTTTATAAAAAATATAAAATAAAAATACAAAAATAAATTTTATAAAATAGAAGTATTAATAATTCAGTCAAAAAATTATATATTATATTTCAAAATTTTTAATATAATATATAATTTTTTTCTTTACATTAATATATTTTTATTAAAAATATAAATAAAACATTATTTATATTTTGATATTTATTATTAATATAACAAAATAGTACACATATTAAAAAAGCATTTTTTTATATGTAAGATGAATGAATTTTTAAAATTATTATAAATATAATCTATAAAAAAGATAAAGATGTTGAATTTAAAAATAATAGTAAAAATATGTAAAATGATAGATGAAAAGTATTGTATTAAAAAAACAAACTTATTACCAAAAGTAGTACCAAGTATAATTAAAAAAACATATGAAAAGTTTCTCTAATTATACAAATAGAATATTAGGGAATAAATGCATATATACAGCTTATCATAAATATATAGATGAATTTAGTAAAGATATAAATATATCATACAATATGACAAAGTTTACACATAAAACAAGATAAAATGGATTATCTCTATAAAATTTTTTAATGGAATTAATATATATAGTAATATAAGAGATTCTAAGCAAAAAAACTAAAAATTCACAATAAAAGGAAGTAGTTTTTACAAGAAATACTAAATAAATGTGGATAAGATAATGGATAAGTGAATAACGGTGAAAAAATTATAAAATTTCAAGAAAAAATTATAAAAATGAAACTATAAAAATGTAAAATATTGTAGATTACTAAACGTAAAAATAGTAATATTTTGTAAATTACATATTGTAAAATGGAGAGATAAAAAATTGTTGCAGAAAAACATTGAGAATAGATAAATTATACATATTTGAATCTAATAATATATTAAGGAATTAAGGAAAAACAGAAAAAATAGTTTCTTAAAAATTGGTATACATAAGTGTATAATTCTAGTATTCAAAAAGACAATATATATATCAAAAGATTATAAAATTAACTATAATTATAATCTAATGATTTGATACATATTAATATGAGATTTTAACAATATAAAAAAGTTAAATAAAGTAAATGAATTATAAAATAAAAAGGAAAATAGAGAATAATTGCGAAAAAAAATAAAAAAACAAAATAAACGAACAATATAATTATATATAAAGATAATAGATGTATATTGATAAAAAATAATGTGATAAACTAAAAAATATTTAATATGGTATACAATAAAAGCTTAAGATAAAAATGCAGGAATATTGAATAAAAAATAGTTAAAGTAATATGAATATATGAGTAGATTATAAAAATATAGCACAAATAAAATTCGTTATAAACTGATAGAAAATATACTATAATTTGAGAAAAAAACAGAAAAAATAATTCATAAAACACTACGGTATAAATAAAAATTAAAAAAACGTAAACTTACAAATAAAAAGTGACAAAAAAAGTAATATATGGAAATAAAATTGTATAAACAAAGATGATTAAAATAAAAACAATTGTTTTAAAAACATATTATGGTTTAGATAATTATAGAACTATTTTAACTATAATAAAGTACATGTGGAAAGAAGTTTATATAGATATACAGTAAATGCTGACTACAAAAGCATTAATTTTCTATTTTGTTAAAAATAGAAAATTAAAAAATATAAAATAGAAAATTAAAAAATATAAAATAGAAAATTAAAAAATATAAAATAGAAAA
>CALXBW010000067.1 GCA_944386645.1 uncultured Clostridia bacterium
AAAAATATAACAGAGTTTTTAAAACAAAAAATCCAACTCTTATCGAGCTGGATTTTTTGCTTCTCGGGCTCCTATTTTTCAGGACACCCTCTTTGTTTATTCAAATAAATCTGAATGACTTCCCGTACGAGTTAGTACTAGAATAAGTTTATCATTGCTTTTGGCATACATTAAAAGCCAATCTGGTTTAATATGACATTCCCAAAGCCCGATTAGTTTTGGGTTCCAATAAATGATTACAATATTTTTCAGGTAAAACTTCACCATTCGAAAGTAAATCCACTACTGTTTTAAAAGCTTTAGAATCAAAGTTATTTCTACTTTTCATTTTTTTAAAGTCTTTTTTAAATTTATTTGTCATTTCAATTTTATATTTACTCATCCTCGCTATTCAACTCCTCCATTAGTTCGTCAACACTGTTAAATGATTTATAGTTTTCAGGATTTTTAATTATATCTAAAGCTTCTTTGATAGCTTCAACAGTTTCTTGATTATATTTAGGTTTTTTTATTTCAAAAGGTATGCTCTCAGTTAATACAACTTGTTTTAGAAAAATAGTAACTGCATCAGCAACATTCATTCCTAGATCATCAAGAGTTTTTTCTGCTTCTCTTTTTAAATTTGGTTCTATTCTAATATTTAATGTATCTGTTTTTGCCATAACAAACACCTCCGCCTACTATTTATTAATATAATTGTAACACAATGTAATTACAATGTCAATCATATTATATTATTTTATCCTGAAAATTGTTACTTTATACAAAAATCTATTCCTCAAAACACCCCATAACTAACTGCGAACCATCAACATATAAACCATTCCTATAATACTTCTCATTCCAATAGCACAGATAATCCATGAAATTTTCATCAAGCTTACCCAGGACACCCTCTTTTTAAAGTTTAAAAAATTTTAAAAATACTGCAACCAAAACTTAAGTTATGCTAATATATAATTGAATGCCGTTAATAAAAAGGAGTTTAGATTTAAATTGAAAATTGTGGAAGAAATAATCGAAAATTATTTTGATAATAATGAATTAAATATTGAAAAAACAATTTATGATTATAAAAATTATATATTTACGATAATTAGTCATTCATATGTAAATTTATCATATGAAGATACAGAAGAAGTTGTTTTGGATGTATTTTTAACTATATGGAAAAATCAAGATAAGTTAGATGTAAATAAGAAAATGTCATCATACATTGCAGGAGTTACCAAAAACCTTATAAGATATAAATATAGACAAAATAAAACTAATCAAAATATTGATGAATATGAAGATAAGTTGATTGACTTTTCAAATTTTGAATTAGTATTACTTCAATCTGAACAATCGAAAATAATATTTAATCAATTGAATAGCGAAAAAAAAGAAGATAGGGATATATTTAATTGCTATTATTTTAGTAATAAGAGCATTAAAGAAATTGCAAAACAATATAAAATATCTGAATCAAAAGTAAAGTCAAAACTATATAGAATTAGAAAACGTTTAAATAAAGCCTTGATGAAAGGAGGGTATCACTTAAATGAAAAATAATAATGAAAGTGACTTTTATGAAAAATTTAAAATATGTGCTTCTACTTTAAAGTTTGAAGAGAGTAACAAAATTATAAAGGATGATAATTATAATAAAAAAGGAGATGAGAAAATGTGTAATGTTAGAATAACGTCTAAAGCAGTTACTGCAACATGCATAGGAATTATTTTAATTTCTGGTGTAGTATTTGCTACAAACTTTGAAAAAATAAAGGAATATTTCGATTCAAGAAATATTGGTAAAGGATTAGATAGCGCAATTGAAAAAGGATATATAGAAAATACTAATATGGATTATATTCATGAAGATGGCACATTAATAAATAGTAATAAAGAAATAATAAATAATGTAGGATTAGATGCAAAAATTGAAAACTTTTTAATGGATGATAATAATATAAGTGTTGAATTTAATTTTAAGTTTGACGAAATGATTAATGAATATATAAATTTAGATAATATTGATAAGATAAATTTAGATGATTTGATAGTTCGAGATGACAATAATACTATCCTATATTCAAGTACAGATAAAGAAACATTTGAAAATTATTGTAATGAAAATAATTTAAATTATGACAATTATAAAATTGATAATTATTTTTATAATAGTGGTTTAAACAGTTTTTTTTCAAAACATAATAAAAATACAAATGAAGCTAATTTAATTTATAATATATATTCAAATAATTATCCAAAATCTAAGCAATTAAATTTTTCATTTAAAACCATTACAATATCGCAAGAAGATAAAGAAATTACATTAACAGGAAATTGGGATATACAAATAGACGTGCCAGAAGTAATGTATAATAGGTCATATGAAAGTTATAAAGTTACTTATTGCAATAATAAAAATTTTGAAATATATGCAGCAAATGTGTCAGAAACAGGTTTTGAAATAGGTATAATTATAAGTAATATAGAGAAAGTTGAGTTTCCAGAAGAATTAAAAAATATTCAAAAAGAAATAATAGCTAGTGGTAAAGATAAATCAAAAGAGTGGTCAAATATTATATCTCAATCTCCATATAAAGAAATGTATGAAAATTATAATATAAAGAAAACACCAATTATAGATAGTTATGTTGAGAATGCAAATGGAGAGAAATTTAAATGTTCGTTAAGCCCTAGTAGGAAATATAAAAAGGGGTGGATAGATAATAATAGGTATGAATACTATGAAACATATGACATGACTAAATATAATTCAACAGACAAAATGAAAGTTGTTTTAAATTATTATGGGGAAAATGTAATAATTGAATTAGCAAAATAACATTAAGTATTATCAAAAAGTGAACCAGTAAAAATATGAATTTACTAATAATTATTTAAGAGGACTAGAGTACACTTTAGAAATTGCCTACACAATAAGGTTAAGTTTCTATTTTCTTATATTAGAATTATTGTTTTTTTTATATTTTGTGTTATAATTTGGTTGGGTGAAAAGAATGAAAAAAAATATTATTTTAATAGGTGTTATAATATTAAATTTTATAATTATAGGATTTACAATTTATCAAAATAATTATATTAATACGAAATTTAAAGAAATAGATAAAAAACTTAAAACCCTTTCTAGTAGTAATAATCAACAGGATATTCAAATAAATCAACTAACTGAGAAACAAAGAAAAATGGAGCAACAAGAAACTTTAAAAAATTCAGAAACTGAAACAGATGAATTAATTTTTGAAAATACTCCTACAGATGGACTAACTCCTATTACAGCAGACGAAGCTAAAAAAATTTGGGAGGAATATTTAACGAATACTTTATCAGAAAATATTAATGATTATGATGTTATTGAAATAAAAATGACAATGGTTACACCTAACAACTGTTTTACAGCGAATGGTGGTACTTATAAGGCAGCTGATTTTGAAAGAAGCGCATATCTTCTACAATATGTAAAAAAAGATAAACTAGAAGAAATCACTGGATATGTTGATGTTTACACACGTCAGGTAATTGGAGGAGAAT
>CALXBW010000068.1 GCA_944386645.1 uncultured Clostridia bacterium
TTTCTTGTTGTAATTTACTTAACGGAATTTTATAATTATTTACTTTATTTATGTTTTTATTTGCTAAATCATAAGTTTCATTATTTTCCATTTACTTTTTCTAAGCAATTCAGATTCGTCAATAATTCTTCTCTTTCTTTTATCTCGCTTGTATTTGATAATCTTAAAAAATTTTTATAAGCAATTTCATCAAAATCTTCTGGATATTTTGCCTTCTTGTAATAATCGATGAAATTTTCCTGATTCTTTGTAATATCTTTTTAATATCTGTTACAGTTAAGTAGAATTACATATAGTATTTTTATTTACTTCTTAGAAATATTCTGTTTACATAATTTATTATATAGCTGTTTCAATATATATTTAACTTCATCTATACTAACTTTATATTTATCGTTTAGTACATATTTGTTTTGCATATTTTCAAATTCTTTTATCAGACTATAACTAAAATTCAATTTTAAATAATTAAAGTTTTTTATTTGTGTATTTTCATCAATGCCACCAATTCTCGCTTTTTCCTCTTGCCTCTTGTATTTTATAAGCTTATTTAATTCTTCATCATTATTTAATAAATTTTGTATTTTTTCATTATAAAATAATATCGATATATCATATATATGTTTTGCTGTATCCATATACATATCCCTTATGTAATAAAATTCTGCTGCAAATATTTTATCAATAAACATTCTTTCCAATTTAATTATTTCAATTTCAATTTTTGATACATCAAATTGTTCCTCCAAAATTTTCTTTTCAGAATTGTTAGCCAATTTATATATTAAAGATTCTATGTAATATTTTTCTGTGGGTTCACTTACAGTAAATGATGTTGCCTCTACTTGTATCTTCCCTGCTCTTTGCAATGGAATTTCACTATCTGAATATACCGAATTGTATCTATACATTCCTGTAATACTTCCTTTATTATCTATACACTCTTCTTTTATTAATTCTAGACCTTCTATATTATATCCTAAAGCAGACTGTTTTAATCTTTTTTTATTTCTCGTATTAGATTCTTCTGTCAATACTTTTACAGTTAAGTCTATATCCTCTGAGAAACGATTCATTGTATTTAATATTTTATATATCGCTGTCCCACCCTTAAAATAAGCTTTTAATTCATTTTGCCTTTTAGATAATTCTTTAAGAAGTATACACACATAATAATCTTTTTCTATAATATCTATCGCTATTCCTGTCCTAGTATTTAATGTATCTATTATATCTCTAAATAATTTTTTATTTAAATGTAATTTCATATATTCTCCTATCTTGCAAGAATAACCATTTTTTCTATTACTGCTTTACAATTAGTTTCTCTTGCATATTTAATAATCTTTTCAAATTCTAGATTATTTTCTTGAATAAACTTATATATTATCTCATCTTTGTTATCTACTTCTATATAAATATTATCTTTATTCTCTATTAAATCAATTAATTGTAAATATTTATAATTCTCATTATTTATTTCAATTTTTGGTTTTCTTATTATTACATTTAAATTTTTATTCTCATATTTATTATTATTTTTACATTCATTGGTAACTATATCAATAATATTTGGCACTTGTGTTGTTAAACCAACTTTATTAAATAAATCTGCACCTGTTATATATCCTTTTATATTTCCAAGTTTGTCTACTAAATATTTGTACCTAATTATTTTTCTATTAGCAAGTGGTACTTCTCCGAAAATATTGGTTTTTGGAATGTAATATATGCCTTTATATGCTGTTTTTATAATATTTTCTTTATTTAACCTATTTAATATTTCTTTAACATTATTAAATATTTTTCTTTTTTCCTCTTCTTTATAGAATTGCATAATATATTCTTTTATATCTTCTATAAAGATTGGTTCATCTTTTTCACAATTTTGTATATAATTTAAAATGATATTATGACAATTCATTTTACTACCTCCATCTTTGTTACTATTTTTTGAATATTTTATATCGTTATTCATATTTTAGTAACATTTTAGCATTTTTTTATAATTTTGTCAAATTTATTATATTTAATTAAACTCTCTATAATTGCAATATATCACAATCTGTCATTTTTGTATATTCTTATTTTAGCTATTTTCCACTTTATATCTGTAATTATATCAACATACAAAAAGAACTTATTTCCAAATAAAAACCCATATAGAAATAGTATGTGGTACAACATAAAAAAACTGCATTGAATCAGCAGTTCTAAAAAGGTGTTTATAATTAATTTTTATTTTCTATATTTTTTGATTTGTGTCTAAATTGTACATCACTATAAAAATAGCATACAATCCAGTCACAAGAAATTATAATTTTTAAATTTTTATTGAAATTTCTCAACTTTTTAATTTTTAATTTTATAAAATTAAGTTCTCAGTAGGGAAATTTTCATGTCGTTTTTGTACAGTACAATCATTTGCAGATACAACACAGATAGCTTTAAGCATTTCATCTACAGTTAACTCTTCTCTTACATCTAGCCATATTTGAGATCCTCCCATACTAGCAGCATTCTCACTGCATGGTATTTTAGTATCTAATGATATTTTTCCACTATCTAATGCTTCCATTATTAAAAGTATTGTCATTACTTTAGTTACACTTGCTGGTCTTAATTGCTTATGAGCATCTTTTTCAAATAAAATTTGACCAGTTGATTGATCTATTAATATAGCTGCTTCTGATTCTATTTCTAAATTATTCTCTACTTTATTTGTTGTAGATGAACTTGCTTCAACACTAGAAGCATTAGTCCAAATATATGAATCACTAAAAGAATATACTGTTACATAAGAAAAAGTAATTGTAAATACAATTGCATATATAAATATTTTATAAATAGATTTCATTTAATAATCCTCCCAAAACATATTTAGTAATTTTTATGCTATTGTAAATTGTTTTATTACTTTTTCAGTATTACATATTCTCACATAATTAATATTTATTTTTCTATTAAGTCAAATAATCTTCTCTTTTAAATTTTTATATAATTTCATTTTTCATTCTTTTTATAGATAATTCATTATACAGTGTGTAAAATATAAAAGGCACACTGTATAATACACCATCCAAAACAAATTATTAATGATTATAAAAAAATATATACAAGTACAACTTTAGACGAAGCAAACCTTTTTCTTGATGCT
>CALXBW010000069.1 GCA_944386645.1 uncultured Clostridia bacterium
ATAATGATTATGTGTATTATATTACAAACTGAAAATTTTATTCATAAAAAGGCGTCTATTATAAAAATTTTGCGCCAAAAGAGATATGAGCATATTATAAAACAGCCATAAACCTCTATTAATTTTATTACATTTTAACTAGTATTTTATATTTTCTATTATTTCTTTCAAATTAATCTCTTTACAAATTACTATTTTCCATTAACCATTTTGTAACCATCTCGCAATATCATATATTTGTATTCGTTATTATGTTTTGGCAATAAGTATTTTTGAATATGCATCTTTAATTTTTAATAATGAAAATAGAATAAAATTATCTTTATATTTTGAAATAGAAATCCTTTCAAGAAATCTTTCAAGCATATATGTTTGCAATACAGATTGTGCTGAAACTTTATTCTCTTTTGCAATATTATTGATTACTGCTTTTAAACTCATAGCATTTCTTTTCACCCAAGCACCTCCATATATTTAGCTAATATTTTTCCTATTTTAAATTTTTCTGCATATTCTGATAATAAAATAAGGTTTTTATCTCTTCTTTTCATATATTCGTTTATTGCTGTATTAAAGATTTGTAAATCAATTTTATTCCTATCTCTAATAATATCACAAATAGTCCTTTCAGCATTGTAAATTCTTATTACAAAACCATCATCCAATTTTAATTCTATTAAACCAATATCATGAAATTCTTTTTTTATATAATGAACATTTAATAAATCATTTTTTACTCTGTTATTATTAGGAAAAGTCATATCCATCTGTAAAGGTGTACGATCAGTCATTCCATAAAAATATAAAGCTGTATTATGTGAATATATGCCGTTTTTATATTTTTCTCCCATTAGCCAAAATTCATTTATATTTTTATCTGGTTTTGCATATATTCCATGAGCTATTCTTTTTAATAATTTTTTTTCAACTAATGAATTTAAATCATGCCTGCTCATTTTATAATCTTCTAGTTTATGTGCATATATAATTCCATTATTTTCATCTATAATCTTTTCATAATTATCCATACTACACCTCCGACATTTCATATACATATTATAAGTAAAATGTATATGAAATGTCAAGAAAGCTGTTCGATAAATATGTATAAAAAATCAAAAAAATTATACATATTTCAAAAACATGTATAATTTTTAACTTGTTTATATATAAAAAGGTTCCGATTATCAAAGATTTCAAATGGAAAATACAATCTTTCATTTAATTTACTTATAAATATTTCATGCTCTTCACATATATTTTTGTCTTGGAATAAAGTTGAATGAAAATGAAAATGTTCACCATCAAAACCCTTAGGTGGTATATTAAACTTTTCTTCTAGCATATTATTTAATAAATTATGAATTTTTCTTAATTCAGCATTTTCTACTACATCTAGCTAAATAACAGAGTTATCTACCTTTGTGATTCCACATATTTCTATATTAATTTTTTTTGATTGTTTAATATCTCTTTTATATTTTTTATTACTTCAATATAATTTTCAGTATCAAATGATGTTTCTAGAGAAACATGTTGTGGTAATGTAAATGAAAGCTCACTAAGTACATAATTACTATTTATTTCTTTACAAATATTTCTTATATTATTTTCACTATATCAAAATTTTATTTTCATATTTGAATTTTTGTATCTTTATTTAATATTTTATAATTGCGTATATAAAAATTTTTATTCTTTTCCTTTAGTTTTTTCCTTATTAAAAATATTATTATAACATAAATTGCTATTTCTACTATATAAGGCATAAATAATGTTCCAAAAATCCAAATAAATAATAAAATGTCTAGCATAATTTTATTCCCAATTTTAAGCATAAAAATACCCTTATTATTATAAATCCAATTACCAACCACTTTATTTTTACACTATAATACTTCGTCAAATTTAGCTTTCATTTCACTATCATTTTTATATGATGTATATTGGCTTTGTAAAAATTCTTTTAAAAGAGTTTTTTCGTTTTCTGAGATATTTTTATTTTTAATAACATCTATAACTAATTCAAAAAATTCTTTAGCATATGGTTGTTGATATAACTCATTACCAGGCATCTTACTTGAATTTTCTTGCATTAGATTTATTATATTTGTGCATTTTTCTTCATAATATCTATTCATAATTTCTAATATCTTATTCATCTTTTCATCAGATTCTTTTTGTGATTCTTCAAGTTTATTTATTAATTCATCATCTTCATTATTATCACTATTAGTATTTATAGAATAATTGCTTTCAGATACATTCATGTTTGACATTAATTCTGCTATTCTTTCTTGTTTTTCTTTTTCTGCTCTTTCTTCATTTTTCTTTCTTTGTTCCTCGTAATCAACAACTTTTACTCCAATAGGACTATTAAATACTTTTTTATTTGCCATAACAGCTACAGGAATTAATACTATTATAACTAATGCTATGATTAAAAATATTAATAATTTTTTATTTTTCATATATTACACCTCCTTATTTAATATATTTTAAACTCACTTATAAAAATATATATTATTATACCAAATATTTTTATAAATCATTGTCGAATTTTGTCATAAACATAAATTTTATATTATTTATAATTATTCAAACAAAAAAATTATTATCAAGCAAAGCACTTAAACTTCACTTGATACTATTATTTCACATTTCGGTTAATTCAATTTTATATTTTAACATTTTTATTTCTCCCTTTAAAATTCATATTTTTATTAGTAATTTTATCATTTATAAAAATAAGACATTCCCCTACTCCCTATTGTTTTATACAATTTTAAATTTAATATTAAAGTTATCTCAAAGAATAATAAAATTAATGATTAATTTCCTTTATATTCTCCTCCAATTACCTGACGTGTGTAAACATCAACATATCCAGTGATTTCTTCTAGTTTATCTTTTTTTACATAT
>CALXBW010000070.1 GCA_944386645.1 uncultured Clostridia bacterium
TCGAAAATTTGACAAAAAAATTAAGCATTTTGAATGCTTACAGAATTTTTGCCTATGAAAAAGTGTTTAAAACCCGAAAAAATAAAGTAAAATAAAAAAATTTCTTAAAAGATGATATTTAATTATATCATCTTTTTTTTGGAAAAACTTGCATTATCCAATTGATATGGTATAATATAAAAGCTATAATGCGAAAAAAATTTAGTTTTGGAAGGATTGAATAAAATGGGTATTAAAATTGAAAAAACAGACAACACAAATGAACTAAAATTAGAATTTATAATAGAAGCAGAAAAATTTGAAAATGCTATGAAAGATGTATATAAAAAGAATGCAAAATATTTCACAATACCAGGTTTTAGAAGAGGAAAAGCACCTTATAATATTGTTGAAAAACAATATGGAAAAGAAATATTTTATGAAGATGCTTTTAATGAAGTAGTACCACCTGTATATGATGAAGAAATCAAAAATAATAATATAGAGGCTGTAAGTAGACCAGATATTGAGATTAAACAAATGGAAAAAGGAAAAGATTTAATCTTTACAGCAGTTGTTCAAATAAAACCAAAAGTTGAACTTGGAAAATATAAAGGTATAGAAATAAAGAAAATAGAGTATAATGTATCTGATAAGGATATTGAAGATGAGTTAAATAAAATGGCAGAAAAGAATTCAAGATTAGTTAGTGTAGAAGATAGAGCTGTAAAAAAAGATGATATTGCAGTTATAGATTTTGAAGGATTTGTAGATGACAAGCCATTTGATGGTGGAAAAGCAGAAAATTATGAATTAACAATCGGAAGTAATACATTTATTCCAGGATTTGAAGACCAAATAATAGGTATGAAAATAGATGAAGAAAAAGAGATAAATGTTAAATTCCCAGATGAATATTTTTCAAAAGATTTATCTGGAAAGGATGCAAAATTCAAAGTTAAATTACATGAAATAAAAGTTAAAGAATTACCAAAAATAGATGATGAATTTGCAAAAGATGTTAGTGAATTTGAAACATTATCAGAATTAAAAAATAATATAAAAGAGAAGTTCGAAAAAAATAATGAAGAAAAACAAAAAAGTGAGACAGAGGATGAAGCAATAAAGGCTGTTTGTGATAATGTAAATATTGATATACCTTCAGGAATGATTGAAACAGAAATCGATAGAATGTTAGAAGATATGGAAGGAAGATTAAGATATCAAGGAATTGGTTTAGATCAATACTTACAAATTATTGGAAAAACAAGAGACGAAATGAGAAAAGAATACGAGGAAACAGCAAAAGAATCAGTTAAATCAAGATTAGTATTAGAAAAAATAGCAGAAAAAGAAAATATTGTTCCAGAAGAGAAACAAATTAAAGAAAAATTAGATGAGTTTGCAAAAGCATATAACAGGACAGAAGAGGAACTAAGAGAAAATAAAGAATTAGTTGATTTTATAGAAAAAAATTTAAAGCTTCAAAATACTATAAAATTTATAGTTGATAATGCAAAAATAAAATAGTTGTATAAGAAAGGATTTGATATATACTATGATGAAAAATAGTTTAGTACCATATGTAATCGAACAAACTAGTAGAGGAGAAAGATCATATGATATATTCTCAAGACTTTTAAAAGATAGGATAATATTTTTAGCAGAAGATGTTAATGATACATCAGCTAGTTTAGTAGTTGCACAAATGTTATTTCTAGAATCTGAAGATCCAGATAAAGATATAAATCTATATATAAATAGCCCAGGAGGTTCAATTACTGCTGGAATGGCTATATACGATACTATAAATTATATAAAATGTCCAGTATCAACAATATGTATAGGAATGGCTGCAAGTATGGGAGCTGTATTATTAACATCAGGAACAAAGGGAAAGAGGTTTGCAACACCTAATTCAGAAATATTAATACATCAACCATTAATATCTGGAGGATTATCAGGTCAAGCAACAGAAATAAAAATACATGCAGATCATATGGTAAAAACAAGAGAAAAATTAAATAGAATATTAAGTGAGAAAACAGGTCAACCACTTGATGTAATAAATAGAGATACAGAAAGAGATAATTATATGACTGCAGAAGAGGCATTAAAATATGGATTGATAGATGCTATAGTTGATAAAAGACCATCATAAAATTAAAATTGAATTAGAAAACTAATAAAGAGGTGTTTATATGCCAAAGAATGATAGAACAAAAAGTGTAAGATGCTCATTTTGTGGAAAAACTCAAGAGAATGTAAAAAAGATTATAGCTGGTCCAGGTGTATATATTTGTGATGAGTGTATAAAAATATGTGATGATATTTTAGAAGATGAAGCATATGACAGAGATATAGAAAGAGAAGAAAATCTAGAAGAAAACAAAGTACCAAAACCAAAGGAAATAAAAAAGGTTTTAGATGATTATGTAATAGGTCAAGAAGATGCAAAGAAAACACTATCTGTTGCTGTGTATAATCATTATAAAAGAATAAATAATAAAAATAATGTAGATGATGATGTTGATATACAAAAAAGCAATATATTACTATTAGGACCAACAGGCTCTGGAAAGACTTTATTGGCTCAAACATTAGCTAAAGTATTAAATGTACCATTTGCAATAGCAGATGCTACAACATTAACTGAAGCTGGATATGTTGGAGAAGATGTGGAAAACATACTATTAAAACTTATTCAAGCTGCAGATTTTAATATAGAAAAAGCAGAAAAAGGTATTATTTATATAGATGAAATAGATAAAATTTCAAGAAAGTCTGAAAATCCATCAATAACTCGTGATGTTAGTGGTGAAGGTGTACAACAAGCACTTTTAAAAATAATAGAGGGTACAGTTGCGTCTGTTCCACCTCAAGGTGGAAGAAAACACCCACATCAAGAATTTTTACAAATAAATACAGAAAACATATTGTTTATTTGTGGTGGAGCATTTGAAGGATTAGACAGAATAATAAAAGATAGAGTTGGTAAAAAATCAATAGGATTTGGTGCACAGATAGAAAGTAAAAAAGAAATCGATAAATATAAAATATTTGAAAAAATGTTGCCACAAGATTTATTAAAGTTTGGACTAATTCCTGAATTTGTTGGAAGATTACCAATTATAGCAACTTTACATGAATTAGATAAAGAAGCATTGATAAAAATATTTACAGAACCAAAAAATGCAATAATGAAACAATATAAGAAACTTTTTGAAATGGATAATGTGGAGTTAGTTTTTGAGGAAAAAGCTCTTGAGGCTATAGTTGAGAAAGCTATAGAGAGAAATACAGGTGCAAGAGGGTTAAGGTCAATTGTAGAAGAAATCATGAGAGATATTATGTATGAAATTCCTTCAAATGATAAAATAGAAAAATGTATTATTACAGAAGAAACTGTAAAAAACTTAAAAGAACCAAAAATAATTATAAATGAAAACAAAAAAAATAATGTTGAAAAGCAAGTTAAGAAAAAAGTAAAACAAAAAACAAGTGAAACAGCATAGAATATAAATTCATTTATTCTATCTATTAGAATAAATGAATTTTTTGTAATTAACTGCTTGCACAAAAGCATACTAAAATATATTAATCTTTTCTTATTAATTCTAGATGAAAGGTATTTGCTAATAACTAATCGCTATTAGTTATTCACTGTAATCGAGAGTTGTAGATATAGCAATAAATGCGCATTTATATTTATCAAGAATTGATTTAAAAACAAACATAATTCTGGGTACTACAATTACTAAAAAATTAATATAATAAATGAAATAAAAAACAAGTAGAGAAAAAATGAAAATTTGGTAAAAAAATCATGAAAAAATTGTGAAAAAAATGTTGACATGGTAAAGCAATTATGTTATTATAATCAAGAACGCAAAACGAGGTAAAAAGTCAATAAAAAATGGTAAAAAAAAGATTGAAAAAAATTAAAAAAAGATGTTGACTTTTGAAAAACAACATAGTATAATAAGTAGCGTTGAA
>CALXBW010000071.1 GCA_944386645.1 uncultured Clostridia bacterium
GGGACTGGCCGCGGTCGATTACTCCGGATACGGCGAGGTGGCCACCTTCGACCACTTCGACTACAAGGAGCTGTGAGGCACAATGGCATTCGAGTATCATGTGCGTCCTGACGGCGACGACCTCGCCGTCGGCGACGTCCTGCACCCCTTCGCCACGATCTCCAAGGCCGCGGCCGTCGCCCGGCCCGGCGACACTGTCATCGTCCATGACGGCGTCTACCGCGAGCAGGTCGACCCCGCCCATCGCGGCATCAGCGACCTCGAGCGCATCACCTACCGCGCCGCCGACGGCGAGCATCCGGTCATCAAGGGCTCGGAACATATCGACACCTGGGTGCGCGACCGCGGCGACGTATGGCGCGTCACCCTGCCGAACACGTTCTTCGGCGACTTCAACCCGTATCGCGAGCCGATCTTCGGCGACTGGCTGAACACCCCGGACCACCGTGTCGACAAGCCGAAGCATCTAGGCGACGTCTATCTCAACGGCCGGTCGTTCTACGAAGTCACCGACCCCGCGGAGCTTGACGACCCGCAGGTGCGCACCACGGTGGTCGACAACGCCCTGCAGGTCGTCCGACCCGTCGACGACCCCGATCAGACGCGCTACGTATGGTATTGCGAGGTCGACGAGCATGCCGGCGAGACCACGATCTGGGCGAATTTCCACGGCGCGGACCCGAACGTCGAACTCGTCGAGATCAATGTGCGCCGCAGCTGCTTCTTCCCGTCGCGCACGCATATCGACTACATCAGCGTGATCGGCTTCGAGATGGCGCAGGCCGCCTGTCCGTGGGCGCCGCCCACCGCGCCGCAGATCGGCATGGTCGGCCCCAACTGGGCGCGCGGCTGGGTCATCGCGGACAACCACCTGCACGACGCGAAATGCTCGGCGGTCTGCCTCGGCAAGGAGGAATCCACCGGCGACAACGAGTGGTACCGCACCGACCGCAAGACCGGCTATCAGTACCAGCTCGAAGCCGTGTTCAAAGGACTGCGCATCGGCTGGTCCAAAGGCGTGGTCGGCGGACACCGCGTGGTCGGCAATACGATCCATGACTGCGGGCAGAACGCCATCGTCGGTCATATGGGCTGCGCGTTCAGCACGATCAGTCGCAACCACTGCTACCGCATCGGACTCAAGCGTGAGTTCTTCGGCTGGGAGGTCGCCGGCATCAAGTTCCATGCAGCCATCGACACCGTGATCGACCACAACGACATCCATGACTGTTCGCTGGGACTGTGGCTCGACTGGCAGGCGCAGAACACGCGCGTCAGCGCGAACGTGTTCCATCACAACGTGCGCGACACGATGATCGAGGTCTCGCACGGTCCTTGCCTGCTGGACAACAACGTCTTCGCCTCGCCGTGCACGATCCAGAACTTCTCACAGGGGCTGGCGTTCGTCAACAACCTGGTATGCGGGACCATCGACCTGCATCGCGTGATGGACCGGTCCACGCCGTACCACTTCCCGCACAGCACCGAAGTGGCCGGCTGCGCGTTCGTTTCGGGCGGCGACGACCGCTACCGCAACAACCTGTTCACCGCGCCCTGCGGCGCGGATGACTGTCCGGGCCTGGCCGCGCTCGATGCCTATGCCGGGTACCCGACCTCGCTCGACGGGTACATCCGCAGCGTCCACGAGGCCGTGGCCGAAGGCGTGCAGGGCGGCGGCGACCCGTATCCGGTCCAGCCGTTGTACGTGGGCGGCAATGCCTACTGCGGCGTGCAGACACCCGATCAGGAACCCGATGCGCTTCATACCGAGGAACCGGTCTCGGTCCAGGTCGAAGAGACCCCGGAGGGCGTCGTCGTCACCGTCGACGTGCCCGCGGCCGTGGCGGCCCGACGTGAGTCGGTCGTACGCACCGCCGATCTCGGCACGCCGCGCATCGTCGAGGCGCTGTACGAGAACCCGGATGGTTCGCCGATCACGTTCGACGCGGACATCACCGGCGAACGGCGCGACGGCCCGTCCGTCCCTGGCCCGTTCGTCGCGCTGCATGCGGGCGTGAATCGTTTCGTATGCGCGAGGCGCACGGTCTGATTTCCGCAGCTAAGCAAAGGAACCGAACATGTTACGAACCGTGCAAACCGCGCTCGGCCCGGTCGAGGGTCTTGCCGCCCCCGAACCCGAAATCACCGTGTTCCGCGGCATCCCGTTCGCGGCGCCGCCCGTAGGTGATCGGCGATGGCGAGCGCCGCGGCCCGTCGAACCGTGGCCGGGGACGCTGGCGGCGTACGACTTTGCCCCCGCATGTCCGCAGCCTACGCCGGGCGGTTCGAACGAGTTCTATGACCGGGAATGGGGCACCGACCCGGCCATAGAACTCAACGAGGATTGTCTGTATCTGAACATCTGGACCCCCGCGCTACGTGGCAACAGGCGGGATACGCGGGTGGTCGCGGACCACCCGCTGCCGGTGATGGTGTGGATCCACGGCGGCGCCTACCAGACCGGATGCACCGCAGAGAAGGAATTCGACGGCTCTGCCCTGGCGCGCCGTGGCGTGGTGGTGGTTTCCGTCGGCTACCGGCTCAATGTGTTCGGATTCCTGGCGCACAACCGCTTGCGCGAGGAGGCCGAGGCCCGGCATGATGATGAGCCCTACGCGAACTTCGGTTTCCTGGACCAGCGAGCCGGCATCCGATGGGTGGTCAAGAACATCGCCGCGTTCGGCGGTGACCCGGAGAACATCACCATCTTCGGGCAATCCGCCGGGGCCAGCAGCGTGTTGGCGCAGATCTGCTCGCCGCTGAACCGCGGCCTGTTCCAACGCGCCATCATGCAGTCCGGTGCTGGGCTGGGGATGTTCAACCGCCATCAGCAGAGTCTCGAGGACGGTCACCGCACCGCGGAGCGCCTGTTCGAGGCGTTGGGAGTCTCCTCGCTCGACGAGGCACGGCAGGTGCCGGCCGCCGAACTGCTCGCCGCCGCGGAAGCGTTGCCGGTGCCTCCCGAAT
>CALXBW010000072.1 GCA_944386645.1 uncultured Clostridia bacterium
AAGAACGATGCTGAATCATATCCTGGCTTCCCAGGATCAGGAAGAAACCGGTGAAAGCACTTATTTCTTGCCGCTGGCGCCGGGATCCAGAAAGGAATATGAGTGGGAAAACAGCTGCTGTCATGGAACGGGGATGGAAAGCCAGTTTAAGTACGGCGAAACCATATATTTTCATGATGGGAAAGGAAAAGTATATGTAAATCTATATCTGCCCTCTGTGCTGGACGACAGCAGAAATCATATAAATATCATACAGAAAGCAGATGAAAATGAACCGGGGAGAATCCGCATTTTTGCAAAGGGGAATATCGACATACTGGCGTTGAGAAAGCCTGGCTGGTGTGAAGGTGGTTATAGGATCCTGGTAAATGGTGAATCCCATGAAGGCAGGGCGAATGACCGTGGATATATCAATCTAGAACTTTCATTTTCAGAAGGAACGGAGCTGGAAATCGAGTTTCCTTTCCGGCTGCGGTACCTGAAAACACCGGATATGCCTCGTCTGGCGGCTATACAGGCCGGGCCGTACATACTGGCCGCGCCCGGAGAACAGAGAGAATTTCTGAAGCAGCCGGCAGATGAAGGGCAGCTGAATCAGATTTTTGAAAAAGACCCGGAGATTTTTGCATACGCATGGGAAGAAATCCGTTTCCTTCCGCTTTACCGGATCAGAGAGGGAGCATATCATGTCTATTTTGACATAGGATAAAGAAAGGAATGACAGAAGATGGAAAGATTAGAGCAGTTAAGAGCTTATATGGAAGACAAAGGGCTGGATGCTTTTTTTTGCGCAAAGCCTGCAAACGTAAGGTGGATCAGCCTTTATACCGGAGAGGATTCATTCCTTTTTATTACCAGAGAAAATCAGTATTTTATTACAGATCCAAGATATACAGAGCAGGCGTCCTATGAGTGTCCGGCTTATGAGATCGTAAACTGGAGGACGTCTCAGGGATATAATATGGGGAAAACGCTGGCGGAATGCGGAAAAGGCCAGGATATTAAGGCAATCGGGTTTGAGGAGGATTATCTGACATATGACAAATGGAGCGCGATCCAGGAGAATTGTGAGGCAGAACTGGTTCCGACGGAAAATGTGATCGAAAAGTTCCGGGCGGTCAAGACACCGGAGGAATTGTATAATCTGCGTGCGGCCTGTGAAATTTCTTCCAGGGCGTTTGAAAAAATCCTGAAAGATATCCATCCGGGAGTGACAGAAAAGGAGCTGGCATCAAAGCTTTCGCATTATATGGTGATGGAAGGGGCGGATACCAAGCCTTATGGAGGAATCTTGATATCGGGAGCCAAGACATCGCTCCTCCACGGCATTCCTGATCAGAAAGCGGTGGAATACGGAGATTTTGTACTGATGGATTACGGCTGCCAGTATAAAGGGTATCTGTCGGATATGACCAGGACTGTGATAGTCGGAAAAGCAGATGAAAAGCAGCGGGAGGTCTTTGATCTGTGCCGGCGTATGACAGAGGATACGGAACGTGCCATTCGCCCGGGCGTTACAGGAATCGAATGTTATGAAGCTTCCCTGGAGGCGATTAAAGATACAGAGTATTTTCAGTACCATTACCAGGGAATCGGCCATGGAGTCGGGATGTTTGTTCATGAGCTTCCCAATATCGGGGCAAGATGCGAGAATGTTCTGGAGGAGAACAATATTTTAACGGTAGAACCGGGGATTTATATTCCGGGCTGGGGCGGTGTCCGAATTGAGGATCAGGGTATCGTGACAGCTGACGGGTATGAAAACCTGATAAGTGCTACACATGAGCTGATAGAACTTTAAGGGAAGGGGTGTCAGCCAAATATCACTTTCTGAAAAGAAAAGGAGGAATTGTATGAAAAAGAGATTGTTAGCAGTGTTTTTGACGGCAGCCATGACGGTAACGTTGATGGCAGGCTGCGGGGTGCCCGGAGGGTCCAGCGATGAGGGCGACTCTGAAGGGCTTAAAAGAGTTACCTATTCTCTGCGTGAGGAACCGCCTACACTTGATCCTCAGCTTATGAACTCGATTCCGAGTGCGACGGCGGCGATCCATACCTGTGCCGGACTTACCCGGAACGTAGAGGGTGAGATCAGAGGTGACGGTGCGGAGGACTGGGAAGTGTCTGATGATGGTCTGGTATATACCTTCCACCTGAGAGACGGCCTGAAGTGGAGCGACGGTGAAGATCTGACGGCAGAAGATTATGTATACGGTATCCAGAGACTGATGGATCCGGCAACTGCGTCTACTTATTCTTTCCTGGGCGCGATACTGAAAAACGGGAATGCAGTAAATGCAGGGGAAATGGAAGTCAGCGAACTGGGTGTTACCGCACCGGACGAATCTACAGTCGAGATTACTCTGGAGCATCCGGCGACCTACTTTACGGCAATGACGGCCATGTCACAGTTCTGCCCTGCAAGACAGGATCTTGTGGAAGAGTACGGACAGGACTATGCGGCTGATCCGGACAAGGCGGCTTATTCCGGACCGTTCGTAGTATCTGAGTGGAAGCATGGCGATGAGATCGTTCTTGCCAAGAATGATCAGTATTGGGACAAAGACAGCATTAATCTGGATGAGATCGTACTGAAGACAGTTGCAGATGCTAAGACAGGTGTTGCAATGTGGGAAGAGGGCGAACTGGATATCACAGAAGTTCCGACGGAAATGACAGATCAGTATGCAGACCAGTCT